>JBBDTL010000021.1:0-5677 GCA_040904465.1 Thermomicrobiaceae bacterium
CCGTATCAAGCTCCGTTGTGAATCGTTCTGGCTGATCTGCATATTTCTCTCACCGCTTCTAACCTGCCCGGATCCGCACGGTGGCGAGCCAAAGCATCGACACCAACACGTCAACTATAGGGCGAGCGGTCGCGGGTTACAGTCCACCAATGATCCCAACTTCCCGAGTGAGAACGTCCCCGAGTACCAGCCCATCGGTACCATTGTATTGACCGGCAGGCACGTAACGCCGGCCGATATAATCCTCCAGGTGTGCGTTGAAATGAGAGGGTCTGCCGTGGCGAGTCCAACCGAAACGCGAATGCAGGAGATCACAGATCTGCTCCGACCGTATGTCGCACCGATCGTGCGGATGATCAATGTCGACGAGTTCACGACCGTGGAGTTCATCGAAGCGATGCAACTCGATCCGGAGACGAAAGAGGCCTACGATCTCGCCATCCGCCGGTGGATCGAACCCGGGGATTTCCGGGCAAAAACCGTCATCCACGGACAGGTGATCCCGATCCTGTTACGTGAGACCGGACTCGTATCGTGGGAAGGGTACGCTCACGGAGAGCGCGACGAATATGCGGTTCCCGCCTGGTGGCGAAAGCTGGAACCATCCGGCGACGCGGATGTTCAGGAGATCGATGACTTCGATTAGGATCCCCTTACCAGTCCCAGTGCGACAAACATCATGCCGACCAGGCAGACGATCAGGACGACGATCATCAGGATCAGGGCGAACAGAATTGCGAGCGATCCAATGGCCCGTCCTGTTGAGAGTCCCATCGTCTCCCGAATCGCAATCATGCTCAGGACGACCGTCCAGATGAACGCCCCGACCGTAGCCGGAAGCAGGACGATCCAGCCGAACAGTTGCCACCCGGTGCCCAGCACCCCGAGCATCTGGTTGACTCCGGTCAACGGCGCGACAATTAGCTGCGGAGTAAGCGCGAATCCTGTCGCTGCCCAGACAGCGGCAAATCTTCCGCGTCCGCCGAGGAAATACGCGGCGGCATAGAGCGCGACAGCCATCAGGGTCCAGGCGACTGGGGCCCAGACCACGCCCCAGAGAATTCCAGTCAACTGCGTCGCGGCAATTGACTGATCTGCGTACGGCATCGCCGGTGAGTCAAATCCTGCGATGCCCGTCGTGGAAAGGACCCACGAAACCAGCTGGGTAACCACACTGATCCCTGAAAACAGCACAACCAGCGCCAGCGCGGAAATGATCGCCTCCCGGCGGCCGATATCGCGAAGTGTTTCGGCCGGCCTGAGCAGTGTTCCCGCGACGTCCTGACTGAACTGCCAGAATCGCTGTTCCCAGGATACCGGCGACTCGGTAGCCTGGTACTCGTTACCCGATTCGTCAGCTTGGCCGACCATCATCAGCCTCCGTATTTTAGCTCCAGGTACATGTCTCTCGGATCCAGATCGATATCAAAGATCGATGGGAGTGAAATCCCCGATCCATCTACTCCCCCGCCCAGGACGAGGTCCCAGAAATCTTGAGTCTGTGTGTATTCCCGAACATCCGGATCGTCACCCAGATCAGCCAGTTCACCGGTAAGCCTCACTGCGTCACGGTAATCACCTAGCTCATCGACGAGGCCGTTTTCGACTCCCTGCTGTCCGGTGAAGATGCGTCCATCGGCAAGCTCGCGAACTTCCTCCTCGTCGAGATCCCGGCCGGAGACGATGGCGTCGACAAAGTCGTCCAGGCTCTCCTCCTGGATCTCTGCGATGATCTCCCGTTCTTCCTCGGTCAGCGGTCGAGCCGGTTGCATCATGTCCTTATACTCGCCGGTGGTGATCGTCTGCATTTCGATGCCGAGCTTGTCATACAGGTCTTCCAGGTTCGGCACCTGGGTAATTACGCCGATACTCCCGGTGATGGTCCCCGCGTTTGCAACGATGAGATCTGCCGGAGCCGATACATAGTAGCCACCCGATGTTGCCGAATTTCCGAAGTACGCAACTACCGGCGTACCGCCATCCCGCACCCGGACGACCGCATCGTGAATTTGCTGTGACGGCACCACGGCGCCACCGGGCGAATCGACATGCAGCAATACCGCCTTGACGCTGCTGTTCTCGCCTGCCTGCTCGAGCTGATCGATGATCCGCTCAGCGCTCGCTCCACCGGTCGCAAAGAGGCCCTCCGGCGCGCGGGTCGTTATTTGACCGTGGACATTGATAACCGCAACGTGGTCGCCTCCCGGCGTATCACTCTGGGTGACGCCAATAAGGACTATTCCACCGATGCATGCGACTGTCGTCAGTAGCACCAGGCCAATGACGATCGCTCCGACCCATCTCAATTGCATCTGGACAGCCCTCCCCTAGCGGCTAAAATCTGATGGAAGATCTTCGACGAAGTCGGCCGACAATCTCTGTCCTTCGACCAGGGAAATTACCTCTTTGGCCGACTCTTCGATCGATTTGCCGGTAATATCGACAATCGGCCATGGATAGCCTCGGCGAAATATTCGCCGACAGTATGCCAGTTCTTCCGCGATCTTGTCCGGGTCTGCGTAGTCACCTCCGCCGCCTGATCCGAGGGATTCAACCCGGTTCATTCTGATCTGAACCAACTCGTCTTTCGAAATGGTCAGGCCAACGATCTTTTGCTGATCGATCTCCGAGAGACTCGACGGCGGCTCAACGCCGGGCACGATCGGCACGTTTGCAACCTTCCAGCCGCGCATTGACAGAAAGATGCTCAATGGTGTTTTAGACGCGCGAGAGACGCCAACCAGCACGATGTCCGCCTCGGCAAGCCGCTCCACACCCTGACCGTCATCATGCTGCACCGTGTACTGAATCGCCTCAATGCGCTGAAAATAGTCGTCACTCAAACCGCGGCTCACGCCAGGCCGCAGAAGCGGCCGCATTTCTACCTTCTGAGAGACCTGGCCCATCAGCGGTCCGATCAGGTCGACGTGTTCCAGACCTCGCTGGCGACACTCGCGCAACAGCAACCGGCGAATCTCCGTCATTACCACGGTGTGCACGATGATTCCGCCATGGTTTTCCGCCTCGCGCACTGCACTGAGCACCTGTTCCCGGGTTCGCACACCAGCGAAGCGCACGATTGTGAAATCAACACCCGGAAACTGCACGGTGACCGCATCGGCGACAGCCTCCGCCGTTGCTCCTCCACCGTCTGACACAGTGAAAATCCTCAGCTTTCGCGGTTCGGGTTCGAGCATAGATACATTCTTTCCTGGTTGAGGGATGATGGGGCGGGCATAGTCTCATTCGTTCCGACGCCAACTCCTGTGTAGAATCAGCATCGAATTGCCGAGCTATCGACGCCATCTACGCCGGTGCCTGATGCCGGATTCAAGTCTACTGGACGTGTACTTGTGGGAAGCAGCCGGGAAGCCATCACATCATCCCCACCCAACGGTTCTTTTCCTGCCCAGCGCTCATGGACGCGCGGCGAGAACGCATTACGGCAGCTAACTCTGGGGCATCTGCTCTGGGCGGCAATCTTCGTGCTCGCCGGTCTATCCAGGTTATGGGACCTCGGCTCTCGGGCGCTTCATCATGACGAAAGCCTTCACACCTACTACTCATTTGTTTACTCTGAGGGGATGGGGTACAGCCATCATCCAATGATGCATGGCCCCTTCCTTTTCCATTTCAATGCGTTGAGCTACCTGCTCTTCGGTTCATCGGACTACGCGTCCCGGCTGACCGCCGCCACCTTTGGAATCGTCCTGGTGATGCTGCCGTGGCTGCTACGCAGCCGAGCGCTCCTCGGCCCATGGGGAGCGATCAGCGCGTCGGTCCTGATCCTCGTATCGCCGTCACTCCTCTATTACAGCAGATTCATCCGGCACGACATATTTGCAATCGTCGGGGCCATGCTGCTGTTCATCGCAGTTGTCCGCTATCTGGAAAAGCCAGCTTCCCGCTGGATCATCCTGGCCGTCGCCTCGGTCGGTTTCGTTATGACAACACACGAGATTACCTACGTCAATCTGGCGATTCTCGCGGCATTCACGGGTGTTCTGATCGCCTGGCGTGTGCTTCCGATTTCTCTGGCGATCGTCGCGGGAGGAGGCGTCGCGTTGATCGCCGTTCGGGCGATACTCGATGCCGTCGGAGTTGGGCCGATACCGGAGATCCCCTGGCAAGAGCCTGGCACCGGACAGGTCATCGAATACTTCGGTAGCCTGCTGACTCACCCGCTCATCGCGGCCGCTATCGCCATCGGATTGCTCTCGCTGATTGCCATTGTCTGGCTGCTTGAGCGGCAACGCCCGCTCGGCACAGACCGGATCGCCGGCACCGTCGGGCTGGCAGACCCGGAAACGACTGCCGGCCGTTTCGCGACCGCCCTGCGAGATGGCCGGGCATGGCTGATCGGTGCGATAGTTGGTGGCTCGATTTTCGTCCTCCTCTTCACGAGCCTGTTCAGCAACCTTGGTGGTCTCGGGAGCGGGACCTTCGGGGCAATCGGGTACTGGCTCGGACAGCACGACGTTCAACGAGGCGACCAGCCCTGGTTTTACTATCTCGTGCTTGCGCCGCAATATGAATATCTGGCGGTCCCTGGTTCGCTGGCGGTTACTGTGTACCTGGCTATATACGCCTGGAAACACCGTGGGGAGAGGCTCGAGATCGACCGACGGTTTATGACCCTGGCGCTGGCTGCGTGGTGGGCAGGGATGATGTTCCTGGTCCTCTCCTGGGCAGGTGAAAAAATGCCCTGGCTGATTGTCCACTTCGTGCTGCCAATGCTGGTGCTCACTGGCGGCGGCGCCGGGGTACTGATCGAACGCCTACTGGCGGGACCAGCCTGGTTACCCGAACGCTTTCCAGTCGTCTTCATTCGTTGGGGCGCTCCGATCGCGCTATTACTCGTCTCCGGGTTCCTCTTGCTCAACTGGGCGTCAAACGGTCCGTTCGTGGAAATAGACGGTACGCTTCAGCGAACGATCCGGGATGACATACCGATTTCCTGGTGGCTGATCTATTTGCCGGTAATCGCAGCACTGCTCGCCATCCTTGCGGCCGTAATCAGGCTCGGCTGGCGCCCGGCAATCACGGTGGCCAGCGGTACGATTGCCGGCCTGCTGTTGATCCTCCAGATCAACGCCGGCTGGACACTGAGCTATCGGGAAGGCGACGTTCCTCGTGACATGCTGGTCTACGTGCAGACATCGCCACATCTCCACCAGACGGTGGACGATCTGGAAGCGCTCTCACACGAAGTCACCGGGGGGTTGGACCTGAACGTCTACTATAGTGGCACGACACAGTGGCCGCTCAACTGGTACTTCAGGGAGTTTAACCAGCGAGTGCTCTACCACGATGTTCATGAGATCCCGGACGCCCCTGTGATTATCATCGGTTCTAACGATGTCGATGAAGCTGAAGAAGAGCGTCTGGAAGATTATTCATTCCTGGAGCTTCCGCTTCGCTGGTGGATTCCGGAAGACGCGTCATATCGCGCCTTCGCGATTGCCCCGGAGGTGAGTGCCGAATGGCGCAGGAATCTCCAGAACGAGGACCCACCGCCCTACTCAATTGCAGACGTGACGCTGAGCGTGGGTAGGACCATCGCATCACTAAACGAGCCTGAACAACAGGCAGAGTTGTTCAGATTACTAGTGCACCGCGAGTTGAGCGCACCGATCGGCGCATATTCGATGCGGGTCTATATCCACGATGACTACCG
>JBBDTL010000021.1:5777-12101 GCA_040904465.1 Thermomicrobiaceae bacterium
TGAGCGCACCGATCGGCGCATATTCGATGCGGGTCTATATCCACGATGACTACCGCCGGATGTTCGACGGGCTTCGGTATGCAGGCGAACAGCAGACCAATTCTCGGTAGGGCTGACCGGTAGACGTCGACCTCCGTGTCGACTTTGCCGCTTGTTTCCCGGGCCAGACGGAGCTGGCCAACTACCATTCGATCAAATGTTGCGATAGACGATGTAAGTCGACTCAGCGAGAGGACTCTTGGTGCAGGATCATCTAGACGCAAGCACTACGGAGGATAGCGCCGACCCGGTCCTTGCCCGACGAGTCGATCTTACGGCGGTACCTCTCGACATCGTCGCCTGGATCGTCGTTCTGGCGGCCGCGGTCGCGATTCGCGCTACCGGGCGAACCGCCTGGCCACTGTCCCCAGGTGAATCCACGATCGCCCGGGATGCATTTGCGTTCCTGCATGGAGATTCGCTTGCCAGCTCAGCCGATGCGCATCCAGTGACGGTACAACTGACGGCGTTCCTGTTTTTCATGTTCGGGGACTCCGATGCAGTTGCCCGACTTCTACCGCTGGTTGCCGGGATCGGCGTGGTTACGACACTGTTCTGGCTCCGGGACTGGTTCGGAAGCCTGGCAGCGATCTCAATCGCGATCGTCTGGGCAATATCACCCGTGATGACGATGACCACACTCAGGCTGGATGGTGGCGCCCTTCTTGTGCTGATGTCACTCCTGGTCCTGAGTCTGACCATGACGCTGCCGGTAACGGCGGACCGGGGTAAGGCAGTCGCGCTCGGCGTTGCGTTGGGGTTCGGGCTGACATCACACCCGCTGGGCTGGGTTGTGATCCCACTCACGTTGCTGCCAGTAATGATTCTTGTTCGGGATTTTCGGCTCGGCGGCCGGTTGCTGGATACCGCGGCAACCTTCGCCGCGACGCTGTTGATTGTCTGCTCGTGGTTTTTGTCGCGACCTGCGGGACTACTATCATGGTTCGATCAGAGCCTGACTGCGCTCTGGAACGATCACTTCATGAATATTGGGGCAGACTGGCCACTGACATTGATCATTCTACTGAACGACGAGCCAGTCCTCCTGATCCTGGGAACAATCGGCGTAGTTGCGATCCTGTCACGAGCCGACTGGGATACTAATGTCGACCCCGCAGTGTTCGTCAGTTGCCTGGCGTGGGCGATTCCCCTGACCGTCCTGGGAATCCTGCTCGACGGCAAAGGGCAGTCACTCTATGCGATCACAGTCCTGCCACTGGTCGTACTCGGCGGGCTCGGCCTCGCTGTTCTGCTCGATGGCGCGCGATACATCGGCTGGCGAGGGGGGCAGACCGCAATCTGGGTCGCAGTCGTCGTTGGTCTGGTCGTCGCCAGTTTCAGGTTTGCCGGAATGCTTGCCGAGGGCCCGGAAGATGACACAATCGGATGGGCCGTCAGTGCGGGAATCCTCGGGCTGCTTGTCCTTCTTCCGCTCGGTTACCTGACGATCAGGCTGGCGTCCGGATCCGGCACGGCGCTCGTGCCCGCCAGCCTCCTGGTTATGGTAATCCTGTTCGGCGTGATCGGGCTCAGAACCAGTCTCCTGCTGCCGTCGACAAGTCACGATCGACCGGGCGAGGTCATGTTGCTGGGAAGTTCAACACCGTCGGTAAGACTGCTCGAAGACCGTCTCAGCACGTATAGTCGTGACGCTACCGCGGAAACCCGGGATGTGCGCGATCCGGAGGGCGGCCATGGCCTGATGATCGTCGTAGAAGAGCCACTCGATAACCCATTCGCCTGGTATTTCCGGGATTTCCCCAACCTGCAGATCGTCCAGGGGCCGGACGATATCGCCGCGGGTACTGAGCCCGATGTCATAATCGCGCCGAATGAGAGCCAGAACTCCTGGGCAGAATCGTTCGAACAGCATGAAGCGCGAACCTACCCGGTGCGCTATGGGGATACCGGCAACGTCGACCCGGCGACCTCTCGTAGTTTGTTGATCTCCGCGATCAACCCGCTTGAGTACGACAGAATCTGGGAATTCCTCATCTATCGGAACAACCCGGGGCTGCTCGAGGAGCAAGAGATGAGTATATTGCTTCGCGAGGATCATGCGCGTGCAGTATGGGGCTCATTGCCGGAAGAGTAGCCTGCAACCGAAAGCTGTCGTACCACCGAACCTGCCGAGACATTCTGGACCGGGTTACCGGACGACAGGTATCAACGGTGCTTTCTGTTACTCAGATTGGTTTCAGTGAGACCAGAAATCGCATCGAGAAGCTCGGTGAGGTCAAACGGTTTTGTCAGACAGAGATCTGCGCCAGCGGCGTTTGCGTGCTGCCCGGCCTGAGGCACCGCTGACATCACGATAGAAACCGGACTGTTCCCGTTGTGATTGCGGGAGAACTCGTACACCAGGTCGGTGCCGAGCCCATCCGGTAACAGGAGATCGGCAAGAACTACATCAGGCATAGATGTCGCACAGGCTTTCCGCGCTGACCGCAAATTTGCGACACACGTTACTTCATACCCGGCGTCAGAAAGAATCCAGTTCAAAAGCTCTGAAATCGATGAATCATCCTCCAGTACGAGAACATGTTTCTTCGCTGTTGACCGCTCCATTTGCTATCATCCTCACCAGGCCCCAATTCCAGAGACTCGTGACACAATCACTCTTCTGATAAACCGCTCCCGAATCCACCCGCTATGTACATACGCATGTTGTATGCCGGGGTCGATGGTCTGCAGTAGATTACCAGCAAACCGGACGGTCTGCACGATCGAATCCTGGTGGTTCCAAAATTGCTTGAGCTTCAAAGGCGATTTGACCGGATGAATTATTCGGGCAGCAACTGGCATGTTCGCCGTACAATTACGCGTCTGAGGTCGGATTGACGGCCCTGCGGGGCATTGATACGATTCGCTTGCCCTTCGAGTGTATTGCGTTGTGACAATCGGGCAGTTCCCGAATTCGCCGCCAGGAGGACCATGTATGCATCTGGACGACATCAAAGAGCCTGGTCAGATCAAGCAGCTTTCCACCCCGCAACTCGTCAATCTGGCAGGTGAGATCCGCCAGCGCATCATGGATGTCGTGGCCGGCCAGACTGGCGGACACTTCGCATCCAATCTTGGCTCCGTCGAGCTGACTCTCGCCCTTCATTACGTTTTTGACTCACCAACCGACAAGATCGTCTGGGACGTTGGCCATCAGGCCTACCCGCACAAGCTCCTCACCGGCCGGCTGGATCGGTTTGACACGATCCGGCAGTACAAGGGCCTCAGCGGATTCCTGCAACGAGAAGAGAGCGAGCACGATCAGTTCGGAGCCGGACACGCCAGCACCTCGGTTTCTGCCGCGCTTGGTATGGCGATGGCCGGGAAGCTCAGCGGACAGGATTATCATTCGATCGCCGTCATCGGCGACGGCGCACTCACCGGTGGCATGTCCTACGAGGCGCTCAACAACGCAGGAGATCTCAAGCTTCCGTTTCTGGTTGTCCTGAATGATAATGAGATGTCGATCGCGCCCAACGTCGGAGCTCTCCCGAGCTATCTTTCCCGCATCCGCACCGACGGTCGATACGCCTACGCCAAACACGAGGTCGAACGACTGCTCCAGCGCATGCCACAGGGCGAGCTACTCGTTGAGATGGGCAAGCGCATGAAAGATGGCCTGAAAGAGATCGTCTACCACACCATGATCTGGGAGGAGCTCGGCTTTACCTACATCGGCCCGGTTGACGGCCACGACGTTGGCCAGCTCATCGAAACGTTCAGGCAGGTTAAAGAGATCGAAGGCCCTGTGTTCGTTCACACGGTGACGACCAAGGGCAAGGGCTATCAACCTGCCGAGGACGACCCATTCAAGCACCATGCAGCCTCGATCAAAGTTCCAGGCGCGCCACCGTCCCCGCCGAAATACCAGGACGTCTTCGGTGAAACGCTCACCGAGCTTGCAAAGACTAACGACCGAATTGTTGCGATTACCGCGGCTATGCCGGACGGCACCGGGCTCCTGCCGTTCGAGAAGGAGTTCCCGGACCGGTTCTTCGACGTTGGTATTGCCGAGCAGCACGGGGTGACCTTTGCCGCCGGTATGGCGACCCAGGGATATAAGCCCGTCGCAGCCATCTATTCCACATTCCTTCAACGAGCCTACGATCAGATCGTTCACGATGTTTGTATCCAGAATCTGCCGGTTGCGTTCGCGCTCGACCGGGCGGGACTCGTCGGCGACGACGGACGGACGCATCACGGACTGTTCGATTTTGCCTATCTCCGATGTCTGCCGAATATGGTCATCATGGCGCCAAAGGATGAAGACGAACTCCGCCACATGACCCGGACTGCCGTCGAGTACAACGACGGCCCTATCGCCTTCCGGTTCCCACGCGGATCAGGAGCCGGTGTTTCGATGATCGGTGAGCCGCACACCCTGCCGATCGGTCGGGGAGAGATCATCCAGGAAGGCACTGATCTGACAATTGCAGCAATCGGCTCGATGGTTCTGACGGCCGAGCGCGTGGCCGAGATTCTTCGAGAGCAGGGGATTTCAGCAACGGTGATCAACGCGCGGTTCGTCAAGCCGCTTGATGAGAAGCTGATTCTCGACAGCGTCAATCAGACCGGGGCGCTCATCACGCTGGAAGAGGCAATGCTTCACGGAGGGTTCGGTTCCGCCGTGCTGGAGCTGCTGACTCGCGAGGGCGTTCAGGTGCCAACTGCCTGCGTGGGTATCCCGGATAGAATATTTGACCACGGTCCGCAGCAACAGCTCCGAAAAGATGCCGGTCTCGATGCGGACTCAATTGTCGAACGGGCCCTGGCGCTGCTCAAACCGGCGACGGTGGCAGCGTCCTGATCGTCAAGCCCGGGCACACGAACCAGCTTCAGTCGTATTCTACGGCCGTGTGATCGCTCACGCGGCCGTTTTATCTGGCGGTAGGGATCACAGCTTCATGTCGAAACTCGAGACTTTGCAACGCATTGGCGCCGAGATTGGCTTCGAGCCAGATCGTTCCACGATCGCCCGTCTCGACGCCTTGCGCAGTCTGCTAATGGACTACAACGCGCATACAAATCTCACCGCCATCCGTGATCCGCTCGAGGTCGAGATTAAGCTGCTGGCAGATTCGCTGGCACTGCTGCCGCTAATTGAGGTTGAGATGCTCCGGGAGGCACGAGAAGCGATGCGGGTGATCGACATCGGCACCGGAGCAGGATTCCCGGGGTTACCACTCGCCATTGCCAATCCAGCGCTGCAGTTGACGCTGGTAGACGCGACGCGGAAAAAGGTCGCATTCATCGAGCACGTTGCCGAACGTCTGAATCTCTCCAACGTGATCCCTATCCACTCCCGAAGTGAGGATCTGGCTCACGAGCCGGGCTACCGCGAGCAATTCGACATCGTCACCGCGCGGGCGGTTGCGTCACTGCCGGCCTTGATCGAGCTCTGCCTCCCCTTCGTCCGCGTTGGAGGGCTCGGGTTACTCACCAAGGGGCGGCAAATCCAGAATGAGATTTCATCAGCCGGGAAGGCGCTTAGCGTCATCGGTGGTGATCTTTTCGACGTCTGGGAACCTCAGGCTATGGAACTGGAATACACCTCAATAGTCCAGGTACGCAAATTCAAGCCGACCCCGAAGCAATATCCGCGCTCAGCAGGAACTCCCGCAAACAATCCAATCCTCGGCTAGTCCCGATATCCCGTCGGCTTCAGTCATGACAAGCTCTTGATTATGTGCCATATTCTTGCTATCGTGGGCAAGTCCGGAGACTCACATGTCAGAACCCTCGGTCGAATCGTCGCCGACTGTCTGGTGGGACCGGCTGGACTCGGATAAGCGCGTCCGCTCGTCGCCCGCTCCATTCCTGCGGTGAACGCACGTGCCCTCAAACTGGAGGCAACACAATGGGTTCCATGTCACCCGGGCAGTCCTGTCGCGAGTATTCACGCATCGCCCGCGCATCATGTGCCGCGCTGGCGTTCATCATTGTGCTCGCGATTTCTCCCGCAACGACACGCGCCTATGACTACTTGCCAATCGAAGACCCGTTCTGGTGGACCTGGGCGCGGCCTGACTTCCCGGTATCTGAGGGACAAACCGGGCGCACCTGGATGTGGGGCCCGGGCGGATATACCACCGGCGGATGGGAGTACTATGTTGATTCACCCGATGAGGAAAGATTTGTCCAGTACTTCGATAAGTCCCGGATGGAAATCAATGACCCTGATGGGGATCCCAGCTCTCCGTGGTACGTCACCAACGGACGGCTCGCCTGGGAACTGATGACCGGCAATATCCAGATCGGTCACGATGAAAATTTCGAGTACTC
>JBBDTL010000022.1:0-12070 GCA_040904465.1 Thermomicrobiaceae bacterium
TCAACTCGCGGGGCGGTTCTCGTTTCCCGAAGATGAAGCAGGCTAACTGCTCTTCTTTTTCGACCCCTTCTTCCGACGTGATCGCCCTGAACCGCCACCGCCGCCGTGCGCCGGTCGCTTGAGATACTGGTTCTTCCGGGCTTCAGCCTCCTCGGCGGCGGCGTGCCGTGGATAGATCGTCCGGATGTAGTACCAGAAATAAATGATTATAGCTATTGCCAGCAGCAGGCAGAGATAGAGCCACAGGCGCATATGCAGCCCGAGCGCACTGATCTGCAGCACGCGAAACACAAAGAACAGCAACCCAAGACTGAACACCGGAATGGCTATCCATGTCCCGCGTCGGATGGTGCGTAGCAGGAGATGCCGTCCCTGCAGACGCCTGGGCGCGTCATAGCTGAAGAAGATCGCTACGAACAGTCCGGTTGCAAAAATTATCAGGAAGGCGATTGAAAATGGCCCCCAGACCGCGGTCTCCTCTACTGGCGCAGTCAGGTAGTCCCAGCTGAACGGATTGCTCACAGCAGTCTCCCGGCTCTCTTACAATGTTGCTTACGACGAGTGAACCTGCCAATCCGCCGTCGAGCTGTCGACGGCGGATTGATTCGTGATCTGTTTACGGCGACGGTCCCGGACGCTATTCAGGATTCTGGTCGCCGGTAAGCAGCGTCCGTTTCACCTGTTCGATTGCCCGGGTAACCTGAATGCCGCGCGGGCACGCTTCAGTGCAGTTGAAGATCGTGCGGCACCGCCATACGCCGGACTTGGTGTTGAGGACTTCCAGCCGCTCGTTCGCGCCCTTGTCCCGGCTATCGTAGATGAACCGATGCGCATTGACGATCGCCGCCGGTCCGACGAATTCTTCGTTGGTCCAGGTGATCGGGCAGGCCGTGGTACACGCCCCGCACATGATGCACTTGGTGGTGTCGTCGAAGACCTCGCGTTCTTCCGGTGACTGCAACCGCTCGCGCCCCACGCCAGCCGGTTCATCGTTGATCAGATACGGCTGCAACGTGCGATAGCTGTCGAAGAAGTCTTCCATGTCGACGACAAGGTCTTTGATCACCCTGAAGCCGAGCATTGGCTCAATGGTGATTTTAGTTCCGTACTCACGAATGAGTTCCTTGCAGGCTAACCGATTGCGGCCGTTGATGCGCATCGCATCAGAACCGCACACGCCGTGCGCGCAACTGCGCCGGAACGTCAGCGTCCCGTCCTCATGCCATTTGATCTGATTCAGCGCATCGAGCACGCGATCGGTCGGCTCGACGTCGATCGTGTATTCTCCGAACCATGGCTTGGTGTCCTGATCCGGGTTGAATCGCTCGATTCGAAACTGTACTTCCATTAGTAAGTCCGCTCTTTCGGCTCAAAGCGAGTAATCACAACTGGCTTGGAGCCCATTTCGATTCCACCAGAGGTCTTGTACGCCAGTGTGTGACGTAGCCAGTTCACGTCATCACGGGTCGGGAAGTCTTCCCGGAAATGGCCACCGCGGCTTTCTTCGCGCGCCAGCGCGCCGGCAACGACCGCTTCTGATACATCTATCAAGTAGCCGAGCTCCAGCGTTTCCATAAGATCCATGTTCATCGTCTTGCCTTTGTCCCGGACACCTACGCGGGAGAATCGATCCTTGAGCTCGCCAAGCTTCGTCTGGAGTCTCTGAAGGCCCTCGGCCGTTCGGAACACTCCGGCGTCGTCCATCATGTTTTCCTGGAGTTCCGCTCGGATGTCCGCCGCGTTCTCGTCGGTATCGTTGCTCATCAGAGTATCGATCTCGGCGCGAGCCCTGAAATCTGGCTCGGCATCGAGCGGCTGGTGCTCGTTCTGTTTCATGAAGTCGAGCATGTGCTTGCCGGCTCGACGACCGAAGACCACGAGGTCGACGAGTGAGTTGGTTCCAAGCCGGTTAGCCCCGTGAACGCTGACGCAGGCGACTTCGCCCGCGGCATATAGCCCCGGTACAACGGTGTTGTCCGAGTCGATCGTAACGCGTCCCTCGACGTCTGTCGGGATGCCGCCCATCGCGTAGTGGGCAGTTGGCTGAATCGGAATAAGATCTGTAATCGGGTCGAGCCCCATATAGGTCCGAACGAAGTCAGAGATGTCCGGAAGTTTCTCCTCGATGACCTCGGGCGGGAGGTGGGTGAGATCGAGGTGGACATAATCCTGACCTTCGACTCCGCGGCCGGCACGAAGCTCCTGATGGATACTCCGACTGACCATGTCACGCGGGGCAAGGTCGAGCAGCGTCGGCGCGTAGCGCTCCATGAAGCGCTCGCCCTCGCCGTTGCGCAGTATCCCGCCTTCACCTCGACACGCTTCTGAGAGCAGAATCCCCAGCTTGTTGATCCCTGTCGGATGGAACTGGAAGAACTCCATGTCCTCAAGCGGGAGTCCGCGTCGGAACAGGATTGCACAGGCATCGCCGGTCAGCGCCAGGGCATTGCTGGTCACTTTGAATACCCGTCCGAAACCTCCGGTTGCCAGAAGTACAGCTTTGGCGTGGAAGATGTGGATCTCACCAGACTGAATATCGAGCCCGATGATCCCGTTGCAGACACCATCGTCGGTCATAAGCAGGTCGACCATCATCACTTCATTGAAGTAGCGGACCTGATTCTTGATACCCTGCTGGTAGAGTGTTTGCAGGATCATGTGGCCGGTTCGGTCGGCCGCATAACAAGCCCGTCGAACCGCTGCCTCTCCGTAGTTGCGGGTGTGACCACCGAATCTGCGCTGGTCGATCTTCCCTTCAGGGGTGCGGTTGAAGGGGAGCCCCATGTGCTCCAGTTCGTAAACGGCGTCGATGGCCTCACGAGAAAGGACCTCCGCGGCATCCTGGTCCACCAGGTAATCACCGCCCTTGACGGTGTCAAACATGTGCCAGATCCAGTGGTCCTCTTCGATGTTTCCGAGTGCCGCGCTGATTCCGCCCTGAGCGGCACCGGTGTGGGAACGCGTTGGATAGAGCTTGCTGATGACGGCGACATCGCCCTCATTGGCGAATTGCGCCGCGGCCATCAGCCCGGCTCCACCGGCACCTACGATAATCGCGTCAAATCGGTGATACATGTCAGTTGCTCCTAGCGCGTGCCGGTATCTACTGTGGTTCGAACGTGACGATCGCGAGCGTCCCCATAATGCCGAAGACGAGGAGAGCGATGAGGATGGCGGAGTAACCAACGACTCGCCAGCCCGGCGAGCGGACATAATCATCCACTGCAATGCGTGCGCCATTCAGCCCGTGTGTCAAAGCCATGATCAGCAGCAACCAGTCAAACATACGCCAGAACGGTGAACCCCAGCGGTCCGCCACAAATTCATAGTCAATCTCGAACGCCGTGTTAAACACATGCATGATCATGACGTGGACGACGGCCAGGAACACCAGAAGCAATCCGCTAATCCTGAAAAAGTACCAGGAATAGAGCTCGAAATTACTCCCTGTCGGCTTCTCTCGGCCCACTCGATTAGAGGACATATTCCGGAACCTCTCCGATCGTCTGTTCAGTCTCCAGCATGCGCATCCTACAGCTCATCCAGCAGCGCCATGATCATAATGATCGCTGTTGGAATGAACGCGACGAAGAAGACGACCATCGCACCGTAGAACATCTGTCGCTCATACTTATATCCCTGTGACCAGAAGTCGACAAGGATAATCCGCACGCCGTTTGCCGCGTGATAATAGACTGACGCGACCAGGGCAATCTGTCCGACGACGAACGCAGGATGGTGATAAATGAACAAGAGGTCGTCAAATAACTCCTGACCGTAGCCAACGAGGAAGATGTCTATGATGTGAAGAAAGAGGAAAAGCAGTACGCCAAGGCCCGTGAGTCGATGTAGCGCCCAGGACAGCATACCCTGTGGCGCGCGGTACCCGCGATAGCTGGAAACCACTCCGATTGTCCCCCTTTTCCTCTGGCACGGCGCCGGTAGACGGCACCTGAGTAAACGTCGCGCGGACAGAAGCTGCTTGCTCCGTAAATCTACGACCGGGCGGCAATACTGTCAACATGGCCCACCCCGCTCCGGATCGACTGCGCTCCCTTGAGCGTTAGGTGGAAACGGCCTGGTGCTATAGACCGGGCTCAAAGTCTGGAATATCATTCACGAACGGATGACGTGCAACCGCGTACGTTTCGCGTTGAACATCGACGTTTGCCACCATTACCGGATTCGAAGGATGAAAGGTATCTGAATGTCTACGATGCCGCAGGATCTGTCTCGTTATCTTGAAATTGGCGAGCGATTGCGCGACCAGATGGCCGACTACGCTGAACAGATCTGCCTTGTGCCGGCGCCTCCGTATATGGAAAGCGAACGCGCTTCATTTGTCGCAGGTCTATTCAGGGATATCGGCTATGAGCCGACGATCGATGACATCGGCAACGTGATTATTCGGCGTCCAGGTAGCGGGGATGAAAAGGCGATCATGCTCGTTGGCCATACCGATACGGTGTTTCCGGAAGGGACAAAAATCACGGTCCAACGGGGCGACGGCACGATGACTGGTCCCGGGATCGGCGACAATAGCCTCGGTGCGGCAGCCCTTCTGGGTATCGCGAAAGCGCTGGATGAACTTGAATTAACGACGGCTGGAGATTTGCTGCTGGTTGCGAACGTTGGCGAGGAAGGGCTCGGAAACCTGAGAGGCGTTCGGGCTGCAGTTGACACGTTCGAATCTGAACTGGGCGCGGTTATTGCCGTTGAGGGGCACAGCCTTGGCCGGGTTACCTCCGGAGCAGTGGGATCGAAACGAATCAAGGTCACGGTTACCGGTCCGGGCGGTCATAGTTGGGGGGCATTTGGTCAGCCGAGCGCGATCCACGCGCTGGGCCACATCATCCACGACATTGATTCTCTGGTGGTGCCGTCTGATCCCAAGACGGCGTATAACGTCGGCGTCATCGAAGGCGGCGTTTCAGTTAACACCATCGCTCCGACGGCGTCCGCGATTATCGATATGCGATCGGTCGATATCGAATCGCTCGATACGCTTGCGAGCAGCGTTGAGCGCATTATCAAGGCTCAGGACCACGACCAGATCTCAACCGAGATCGAAGTGCTCGGGGAACGCCCGGCGGGTCAGACACCGGACGATTCGCCGATTGTTCAAACGGGCCTTTCGATTCTCCGGGAGCTGGGAATGGATCCATACACTGACGCGTCCAGCACAGACGCAAATGTTCCGATCTCACGGGGAATCCCTTCAATGTGTGTCGGCGTGACTACTGGCGAGGGAGCGCACCGGATGGAAGAAACGATCGAGGTCGAACCGATTGCCAAGGGGATCGCGCAGTTGCTGAAGCTGGTAATGTCCTACCCCTACAAGCAATAGGCGGTAGAATCACTCCGAGCGCGTTACCACTGATTGACCACGCTGACAGGGACGGACCCGTTGACCGCAACCTATGTCGCCCTCGACGTTGAAGCCACTGGAATGGATCCAACGCGAGATGAAGTCATTGAAATTGCTGCACTGAAGTTCTCCGAAGATCGAATCATCGATCGATGGCAAAGTCTGGTGCGGCCTCGTGGGCCGATACCGTTTAATATCGCGACACTGACCGGGATTACCACTGCTGACGTTGAGTCGGCTCCCCGATTTAGTGAAGTTGCGCCGAGCCTGGAAGCGTTCGTTGCCCGGAACCCCGTCGTGGGTCAGTCTCCACAGTTCGATATCGAGATGCTGGCAGGTTCGGGTCTCCGACTGAAGAACCCGCGCTACGATACGTTTGAGCTGGCGACGATACTTATTCCGGATCTGCCGGCCTATAACCTGGCGACAATCGCCAGCAGGCTCAACGTTCAGGTTACCTCCAGCCACCGGGCGATGGCTGACGTCGAAACGACGGTCGAAGTCTTTCGAGCCTTGATCGAGTTGCTTGCAGAATACGATAGCGGAACACTGGATCGGTTATCAACGCTGGCGCAAGTTTCGCGTTCTCCGTTGTCACGGCTCTTTTCGCAGGTGCGGCGGGACATGCTCAGTGGCGCCGAATCCGGGGCCGGGTTGGGACCGCTAGCGTTCGCTCTGGCTCAGGCGAGTGGTATCGGTGGCAATCGCGGGCCTGAAACCGTATTCCTGATGCAGCGGGATCGTCCTGCCAGACTTGAACCGACCGGAAACTCAACAGCGATCGATCCCGACCGCATTGAGTCCTGGGCCGATCCGGGCGGTTTGCTGTCCGAATCGTTCCCCGGGTTTGAGAAGCGTGACGAACAGGTCGCCATGATGAAAGCGGTGGCCCACGCGTTCAACGAGGGCGAACATCTGCTCGTTGAAGCGGGTACCGGCACCGGTAAGTCGCTTGCTTACCTGCTCCCGGCGATAATGCACGCCGTCGAGACCGGAGAGCCCGTTGTGGTCTCGACAGATACAATCGCGTTGCAGGATCAGCTCTTCCGCAAAGACCTGCCTGATCTCAAGCGCGCACTATCCAGAATGGCCGAGATCGAGCCGGACCTTCAGCCTCTGGCGAATTTCCATCCAACCGTTCTCAAAGGTCGAAACAACTATCTGTGCCTGCGGCGCTGGTTTCTGGCCCAGCGAGATCAGCTCCAGGAACCGGCGGAAGCCTCGCTCCACGCCAAAGTTCTCACCTGGATCCAACAGACGGAGTCTGGCGACAGGGCTGAATTGCACATGTCGCCGGATGAGCAGCCGCACTGGAACAGGCTGGCCGAAGAAGTCGGCGCGTGTCTGCCGGGGCGTTGCGTATTTCAGAGACGAAACCAGTGTTTTCTGTTTCGGGCGCGACACGCCGCGGAGGGGGCTCACGTGATCGTGGTGAATCACTCACTCCTGCTCTCAGATATGCTGGCGGAGAATTCGGTGCTCCCGCCCTACAGTCATCTGATCGTAGATGAGGCACACAACCTGGAACAGGAAGCGACCCAGCAGCTCGGCTTCTCTCTCAATCGGGGCCGGATGATTGATCTGGTCAACCGGATTACCTACGTCGACGATGGGGCCGATACCGGCGCGCTGGCCAATCTCTTTGAAGCGCTCGCGAACGTCGAGAATCCACAAGTCCGTGATCTGGCTCGGGAGATTCACGAAACACTTGAGCAATGCGCCCCTCAGGCACAAAGTGCTCGAGCACAGATAGAGAGCTTTTTCGAGCGACTTGGCGAGTTCATCGAAGAGTATCAAGAGGGCGAGCGAGGCGGATACGACAGCCGCCTGCGGTTGACTCGCGCGGTACGAAACGATCCGGGTTGGTCGGAAGTCGAGCTACGCTGGGAAGAGCTTTCCAGTGTACTTGTATCACTGCTCAACTATGTTGGTACCGCGGTGAGAAAACTTGATGGGCTGACTGAAGAGCTGCCAGAGCAGGACGATCTGGTGACTGAGCTGGATCTCATCGTCCGCACCGGCCAGGAAATGATCGAGCGGGGCTTGTCCACCACATGTGAACCGGACAGTAATACAATCTACTGGCTTTCGCGCCATTCAGGGTCCGGTGACGTGTCGATCCAGGCCGCCCCGCTGAATGTTGGTCCGACGCTTCGCGAGAAACTATTCGATCCCTGCGACACGGTGGTAATGACCTCGGCAACGATGACGATCGACCAGTCATTTGACTATGTTCGAGCGCGGCTTGGAGCAGACCGGGCTGCCGAACTGCAGGTTTCCTCTCCATTCAACTACCCTGAATCTACGCTCCTCTACCTTGCTGAGGACCTTCCGGAACCAGGACAGCAAGGTCATCAACGAGATATGAACCGGGCGATTCAGGAGCTCTGTCTGGCCACCCGGGGTCGTGCGATGGTGCTATTCACCTCGCACAACGCGCTGCAAAACGCCTATCGTGCGATCAAGCGTCCGCTGGAGAATGCGGGGATCCTGGTACTTGCTCAACGGATTGACGGGAACCCGCGGCAGCTCGTCGACCGGCTTCGGAGTCACGAGGCGACGGTCCTGCTGGGTACGAACAGCTTCTGGGAGGGTGTTGACATCGTCGGTGATTCGCTTAGTCTTCTGGTGATTACCAAGCTCCCGTTCTCCGTCCCGAGCGATCCAGTGTTCGCCGCGCGGAGTGAGATGTTCGATGACGCCTTCATGAACTATGCAGTGCCTCAGGCGGTGTTGCGCTTCAAACAAGGGTTCGGGCGGTTGATCCGGAGCTCGACCGATGCAGGCGTTTGTGCGATTTTTGATCGGCGAATAACCGGTCGTGGCTATGGGTCAATGTTCATCAACTCGCTGCCGGAATGTACCGTACACCGGGGTCCCGCGTCCGACGCGCCGGCAATGGCGGCGAAATGGCTGGAAGAGCGACACACCCTGGCAAGCGTGCCGGCGGAACGTCAACTGACGAGTGATCAGGAGGACTAACCATGTCTGGTTCAGTATCTAGTTCGATCGATCGTAATCTTGCGATGGAGCTCGCGCGCACGACTGAGGCGGCGGCTCTTTCAGCGGCGCGCTGGATGGGTCGTGGCGACAAGATCGCTGCCGACCAGGCGGCGGTCGACGGTATGCGCACAATGCTGGCGTCTGTGCAGATGGACGGCGTCGTCGTCATCGGAGAAGGTGAAAAAGACGAGGCTCCAATGCTGTATACCGGCGAAGTTGTCGGTACTGGCGAGGATCCAAAGGTCGATATCGCGGTCGATCCGGTTGAGGGCACCACATTGCTGGCCAATGGTATGCCCAACTCGATCGCCGTCGTGGCGACTGCGGATCGGGGGACGATGTTCTTTGCGCCCGGGATCGTCTATATGAACAAGATAGCGGTCGGACCGGAAGCTGCTGACGTCATCGACCTGAATGAGTCGATCGCCGAGAATCTGAACCGGGTAGCCGAGGCCAAGCGTATGCCGGTGCATCAGCTAACGGTCGTGGTGCTTCAGCGACCCCGTCACGATGAACTCATCGACGAGATTCGCTCGACCGGGGCCCGTATTAAGCTCATCACCGACGGCGATGTTGCTGGCGCTCTGATGACGTGTACCCCCGGGGGCGGCGCGGATGTACTGATGGGTGTCGGTGGTGCACCGGAGGCGGTTATCACCGCCGCAGCGCTGAAATGCATAGGCGGCGCGATCCAATGCAAACTGTGGCCGCGGGACGACGAAGAACGACGAATCGCAGAGGAAGCCGGGTTCGATATCGACAAGATCCTCACGGGAAATGACCTGGTGAACTCCGACAACGTCTTCTTCTCGGCGACGGGGATCACTGATGGCGAGTTTCTGAGGGGTGTGCATTACACGGCCGCCGGTGCAACGACTCAGTCGCTGGTGATGCGGTCACGATCGGGCACAGTACGATGGATTGAATCGTCGCATCAACTGCGGAAACTTTCGCAGTATGCTGCGGTGCCATTTGACTAGATGCGGAGATTGGTGCTATACTGAGCCGGCGCCTGGGGATCGGCGTAGTCCCCTCTGTTTCCTGCACGAATCTCCTAATTCATGGAATGGTCCGAGTGATTCGACGGACATCTTCGGATAACACAGCATGACAATTCAACGTCCGAGCAGCCAACTGCATTTTTCTGCGTGCATGCGATCACGTTTCGCACAACCGTCGTAGGGCTGCCATTTCTCGTATGAATACGGCAGGAATATCGACGAGCAACAACGTCTCCAAGTGCTCTCCGAGCACGACTCGAATGAGTGGGTCGATCACGCGAGCGAAAACATGGCTACTACAAGATATTTCCCGTCAGTGGTTAGATATGCTCGTATTTCCGAGCCATCAGCAATTTGTGGAACCGACGAATTAACCGTTCGCGTAGCGTCTGAGTGCAGACGTTCTGCACCTGTATGCGCGCGGGAAGAGGAAGACGATGATCGTTACGATTTCCGAACTTGAATCCAAGAACATAGACGAACTCCAGGAAATGGCGAGAGACCTTGAAGTGACCGGATACTCTCGTCTGAAGAAGCGCGACCTCATCAGCAGAGTTCTCCAGAAGCAAACTGAACAGCAAGGCAATATCTACGGTGAAGGAGTCCTCGATATTATCGAGGATGGCTTTGGTTTCCTCCGGGGTGAACGCTATCTTCCTGGTCCAAACGATATCTACGTTTCCCAGTCGCAGATCCGGCGATTCGGGCTTCGGACTGGCGACTGGATCTCAGGTCACGTTCGGCCGCCCAAAGACAATGAGAAGTACTACAGTCTTCTGCGGGTTGAAGCCGTAAACGGTATGGACCCGGAATCGGCCCGGCGCCGTCCAAATTTCGACCATATGACTCCGATTTTCCCTCTTGAGCAGATCAAGCTGGAAACCGCCCCGAACATCCTGGCAACGCGTATCGTTGACCTGGTTGCGCCGGTTGGACGGGGCCAGCGTGGGCTTCTGGTATCTCCACCGAAGGCTGGCAAGACGCTCTTGCTCAAGGCCATCGCCAACGGCATCACCTCGAACTACGAAGATATCCATCTGATGGTCTGCCTGATCGGTGAGCGGCCTGAAGAGGTGACTGACATGCGACGGTCAGTCGATGGAGAGGTCATCAGCTCTACCTTCGACGAGCCGGTTGAAGACCACACCAAGGTTGCCGAGATGGCACTGGAGCGATCGAAACGAATGGTCGAGTCCGGGCGAGACGTAGTCATCCTGCTTGACTCGATCACCCGTCTGGCACGTGCCTATAACCTGGCGGTCCCACCCAGTGGTCGAACGCTTTCCGGTGGTATTGACCCGGTCGCGCTGTACCCACCAAAGCGATTCTTCGGTGCCGCACGCAACATCGAAGGCGGTGGCAGCCTTACTATTATCTCCACCTGCCTTGTCGATACAGGCTCCCGAATGGACGACGTCATTTACGAGGAGTTCAAGGGGACCGGTAACATGGAGCTTCACCTTGATCGTAAGCTCGCCGAGCGACGTATCTATCCAGCGATCGATGTTCAGCGGTCGGGAACCCGACGCGAGGAACTGCTGCTGGACGAGAACACGTTGCGGCAGGTCTGGACGATGCGTCGAATGGTCTCGATGCTCGGCGGCACCGAAGGTACTGAGCTCGTGCTCGGACGGTTGTCCAAGACAGGCACGAACGACGAGTTCCTCCAGACGCTCAACAAAGATCTCTAGCGAGCCTGATTATTCGCTCTGGCTGCTGAGTAGATGCTCAAGTAGCAATTGGTTGAAGATGCCAGGCATCTCCTGATGTACGAGATGCCCCGTATCTGGCAACACTGCCAGTGCCGTATCAGTCATCGATCGTCGCATCGACGCCGCTGATTCAGGAGTGAATACGGGATCGTTGTCCCCAGAGATAATCAGCGCTCGACCCCGGTATGAAAACGCAGACGCGTAAGCGGTGGCATGGTCTTCCGGCATATCCTGTAAGTCCAGTTCGAAATTTCTCAAGAGCAGCCACCTGGAGTAGCCTGGCGTTCCGCCTCCGTGGACACGATCAAGCGATGCTTCTATTCTCGGAAACACCCGTCCCGCGTACTCTCTGGCGTATGCCTGAGCGCCCGGATTGTGGATGTCCGGGATACTCGACAGCGTGAGTGAAGCGATGCGCTCGGGATATCGGCTGGCGACCCACAACCCCAGAATAGCCCCGAGGCTACAACCAACAATGTGAACGCGTTCGACTGCGTTTGAGTCGAGCAACCGGACCAGATCTGATCCTGCGTGCGCGACGCGAATACGGCTATCAGGGTCGATGACTGATCGGCCGTGGCCGGGCAGGTCTGGCGTGAGTACTCTTGCGTGGCGACCGAGCCAGCTCCGCTGTCCCGCCCATGATTCGCCGGTGCCGAAATACTCGTGCAGGAGCATCACCGTGAATTGTCCGGAGCCAGATTCCCTGTAATAAAGTGGGCCGCTATTGCAATCGAGCCAGGCCATGATGGTCCCTCGTTTTCAACGACGCCGTGCCAATTTGACACAGCTTATCACTCGCCACACCAGAGCCGGGCAGGCGAGCATGGATTGTGCGAAGCCGGTAGTGCGGCAGGAAAGGACCGATTTAGAAAGGTGGCAAAATCTCACTCATGCGATCGGAAAAGGATCTGAGGGAGACGCTTCGACGCATCGATCGTCGTGGATACAAGGCGTATCGAGATATCCGTGGCGAGTATGAATTC
>JBBDTL010000023.1:0-1956 GCA_040904465.1 Thermomicrobiaceae bacterium
AAGCAAGATGATAATCAGCGCCAGCAGCGCTCCATTGACAATCGTCAGCACGTCGAGAAGATGGAGCAGGAGAAGCCCTACCAGGAATATCGACGCCAGGTAACCCTCGCGGCGTGCACGGAAGAAATCATATTTCTGACTCCGGCGGGTCAGTATCCGATAACCCACCGCGTATGACACGAGCGTGAACAGCGTCGCCAGCGACATCATCAGCGACACGAGAAACAGTAACAGCACCGATAGCGGCGGATAATCACCCGGATTAATGAACGTGAACACGAACAGGAGCGTCGACCAGGCCACGACCGCTTCGAGCTCATATAGCGGAATGCTCAACAACCTGGCGATCGGCAGAAATGTCATCAGCGGCGCCAGTACGAAGGCAAGATACGCAGCGATGCGGATCGGCGCAAAGAAGGCGTGCTCCGAACCTGCGTCGAGCGGCACGATCAGCGCCCAGACTCCCGCCCAGGAAGCCATCGCGCCCAGAATCAATGCTATCCAGCCAAAAACCTTCATACGCCCCGACGCTCCATCCAGTGCGGCTCGTCACGTGTGGCAGAGATGCTGCGTATCGATCCCGAATACAGTCTGGCGCGGTTCCTGTGACAATCAGGAACACTGTGTGGCGAAGAGTGTAGCAGTGTTCGGACACCCAGACCACCCGGTGCTATAATCCGGCAGATTCACGGCATGACAAGGGCGTGCATTGGTGCTTGAAGTCTATCTTGATGATGTTGTCCGCCTCCGAAAGCCACACCCGTGCGGCTCTACGGACTGGATCGTTGTCCGCCTTGGCGCTGACATCGGGTTAAGATGCCTGGGATGCAGTCGTCGCGTGATGCTCCCCCGGCGTACCCTGGAGAAACGACTCAAGACGTTTGTCTCCCGCGGAGCTGACCATCCTGATTCGACGTCCGACGCTGAATCGTTCACTCGACCACCTGAACAGTCTCAATGAACGCACACTCACCATCACGGCAGGGTAACGAGGACGGGCGGATGATCGACGTTCTCCGCAACCGCAAGTTCCTGGTGCTCTGGCTCGTGCAAGCGCTCTCTCAGACCGGCCAGAATATGGTCAATTTCGCCCTAGTGATTCTCGTGCGCGGCGTCATTGACGAACACAATATCGCCCAGTCCAATACGGCCGTTGGGCTGGCGGTGCTGGCATTCAGCTCACCCGCCATCATATTCAGCCCTATCGCCGGGGTAATCGTGGAACGCGCCAGTAAGCGGAACGTTCTGATTATCACCAACGTTCTTCGCGGCGTGGCGGCGCTGGCCTTCGTGCTTGTTCAGCCGGGGTGGTCGCCATTGCTCGCCCTGGTGATGTTGTATGCCTTTGCCTTCGGCGCCGGCGCGGTCGGGCAATTCTTCGGACCCGCGCTCGGTTCAGCGATACCTGGCCTCGTGTCGCGGCGAGAGTATGTTCAGGCCAACGCATTGATCAATCTGACGATCACCGGTTCGCAGATTCTCGGTTTCGCTGCGCTCAGCCCATTCCTGATTCGACTGTTTGGTGTGGACTACGTGATTATCGGAATCGCCGTCACGTTCGTCGTTTGTGCCGCACTGAGCTATTTCGTACCTGTCGGGAGACCAGAATCAGCATCTCAACGCACCAGCGACGGCACTCGTGCACGCCGGTTCTTCGACGAAATGCGAGAAGGCGCCAGGATTATTCTCGACCGGCCGATCCTGGTGAAGGCGATCGCCTACCTTTCCCTCGCTATGGCAACTTACTTGATGATCGCGACACTCGGACCGGAGTACATCACCGGGGTCTTGAAACTGCCGGTGGAAGACATCGCGTTCATTCTGCTTCCCGCTGGGGCCGGGGTCATCCTCGGGGTATTGGCAGTCAGCAAAGTCACCGGTCGATTCGGTATTGAACGCACAATCGACTGGTCGATCGCCGCAGCTGGAGTCGCGCTCCTGCTGATCGCCAGCGTG
>JBBDTL010000024.1:0-11932 GCA_040904465.1 Thermomicrobiaceae bacterium
CGCCGGCACCGGGCGAGGTTGACGGGTATGGTGGCAACAAACACCGATTCCTCGATCAGATTACCTTCATCGCTGTTCCGGATGAGGCCGCGCGAGTTGCCGGTCTCCAGTCAGGTGACTTCGATTACCTGGAGAGTATCAGTCCGGATCAGATTGAGGGTATTGAGGATAATCCTGGCGTCGACGTTAGCTTGAGTGACGCCTGCTGCTACCCGAACCTCGTCATTAATCAGCGATCTGAGCTGATGAGCAACCAGCATATCCGGCGGGCTGTTCAACTGTCTCTGGATCACGAGCCGATCATGCTGGCCGGATACGGCGAGGGGTACTACCGGCTCGATCCAAGCCTGTTGATGCGAGAAACACCGTGGCATTCCCGTGCGGGCGACGAATACTATAATGTGTATGATGTTGACCAGGCTACGCGTCTTCTCGAGGAGGCCGGGTACGACGGCACGCCCGTCCGGTTCATGGTCACTGAAGCGTATCGTGACCTCTACAATGCCTCAGTCGTGATTGCCCGGCATCTGCAGGATGCCGGATTCGAGGTTGATTTTCAGCAACTTGACTGGGCCTCTCTCTCGGATCGTCGCAACGATGAGGATCTGTGGGATCTCTATCTGACGCTGGCGACCTTCCGTCCTGATCCAATCATGCGAAATCTCACCTGTACTGCTACTGGATGGTGGTGCGATGAGGATAAGGATGAGCTTCTCTACCTCGTCCAGGCAGAATCAGACTTTGAAACGAGGCTTGAGCACTGGGAAGAAGTCCAGCGACGATTCTATGAACAGGTGCCCAGAATCAAGGTCGGTGACACCTACCCCGTGCTTGCACGCACGACCCGGCTCCAGAATTTCCCGGAGCTTACACAGCTCCAGCCTTCATTCTGGAACAGCTGGATGGACGAAGACTGATCGCAAGTAATCTCCTCTAACACGCAACTCACATACCGGAACAGCGCGGAGTGTCGGCGTTCGACTCTCTATCGACTGCCGTCAGATACGTGGTACAAGAATTGCGCGAATTTCATGTGTAAGGCATTTACGCAACAGTCCGCATCGGCGATCGGAGAAGTTGGCTGGCCTTAGAGCCGGCCATGTTCAACGTTCCGCTCGTTCATGTGAGGAGGAGTGACGTGACTGATCGATTGACGGATCTCAGCAGGATCGCGGATTCGATGCAGGGAGCCTACCTGTCCCGGCGGCAGATGCTGAAGAGCACTGCCGTACTATCGATGGGTGCGGCGCTACTGGCGGCTTGTGCCGAAGATGATGACGATGCCGGTGATGACGAAGATACCGGGGATGAAGTCTCGGACGATCCAGCCGGCGGTGATGCTGAGGAAGATGACGAAGATACGGATGAAGCGGCGGAAGACGAAGATGAGGGCGATTCCGAAGACACCGACGCGGAGGAGGTGAGCCAGGAAGAACGCTCCGGCGGTGAGCTTCAGGTAGCACTCATCGGAGAGCCACCAACCCTCGATATACACAACACGTCAGCGACAGTGACCACTCACGTCACCATGCATATGTACGAAAATCTCTTTACCTGGGACGAGGAGTTTCAGGCGATTCCCGAACTGGTGGATACGCACGAAGTCAGCGATGATGGATTGCTCAACACGCTGACCCTTCGCGAAGGCGTGATGTTCCACAACGGCGATGAGATGACCGCAGAGGACGTGCACGCCTCCATTGATCGGTGGGCGAACGTGGTCGGCGTCGGCTTCGGTGAGGAGCTCATGGGCGCCACCGAGGAGATGCGTGTTGTTGACGATTACACGCTCGAGTTCGAAATGACTGAAGCGTTCGGAACGTTCGTTGTCGTGCTTGCACGGCAGAACAATGGCTGTGCAATCTACCCGCAGTCGATCGTCTCGGAAATCGGCACCGAAGACGTTCCCCAGCCAGTTGGAACTGGCCCGTACCAGTTTGTTGAGTGGCAGGCCGACCAACACATTATTGTCGAGCGGTTCGAGGATTATGTCTATCGCGATGAAGAGCCAAACGGCTATGGCGGGCGCAAGCATGCCTATCTGGATGCCATTCGTTTTATTCCGGTGCCGGACGAGGCGGCGCGCGTTTCCGGCCTGCAAGCCGGTGACTACCACTTCCTGGAGGAGATCAGCACAGATCAATTCGAGACGCTTGAGGGCGGCGAGAACATCGTCGCTGAGGTCGGACCACCAGCTGGCAACGACCAGATCATCATGAATATGGAACAGGGTCTGATGACCGACGTCTCCATGCGCCGCGCGGTGCAGGCGGCGATCGACGCCGACGAGATACTTACAGCCGCCTGGGGTGAGGACTATTACCGTGCTGATCCCGGCCATATGTGGGAAGAGACCGTCTGGCACACCACCGTTGGTGAGGATCTCTACAACATCGGCGACCCGGAACTGGCTGCAGACTATCTTGAGGAAGCAGGGTACGACGGCGAGCCTGTTCGTTTGATTACGACTGAGGAATATGCCGACATGTATAGTACGGCGATCGTTCTGGAGCAGCAGCTCGAAGATGCCGGGATGACGGTGGAAGTCCAGGTTTTTGACTGGGCAACGCTGCTGGAAACGCGGGACGACATGGCGGCCTGGGATCTGGCGATTACCGGATTCTCCTTCCGGGTTGACCCGACGCAACTCCCCTTCATGCGTTGCGAATGGGGCGGTCGCTGGTGCTCGGATGAGAAGGTGGAGATCGTCAATCGACTCTTTAGCGAGGTCGAGTTCGAGGACCGCTTCGCCGCATGGGAAGAACTGCAGGAACTCATTTATGAGCAAGTTCCGATGGTAAAGACCGGTGAAGGCCTGAACCTTCTGACATATTCCGCGTCTATGCAGAATGTGGAACTTACACTGCTTGCGCCGGCTTACTGGAACGTCTGGCTGGAAGGGTAGGCTGGCAAATTTCGATGGAAGGCAGAAGCGGCACATCGGGCGTCCGCTTCTGCTAGAATTCGCCTGTTGAATCGAATATCGCGGTTGAATCGGGGAAAATCAGAGTTTCCACGAGGTGTGGCTCGATAGTCCCCTGCCGCCTTTTGCTTTGCGGGGCAGCTCTGGAAGTGCCCGATGGGTTTCGCGAGAGTAGAGGAGAAAGTTCATGGAGTCGCGTAAATTGGACGGCCAGACACTTCGAGGATTTCTCTCGGAGAACGCTCTGAGCCGGCGGACGTTTCTGAAGCGGTCTGCCGTCGTAGGACTGGCCGTGCCATCAGTGTCCGCGTTGCTTGCTGCCTGCGGCGGCGATGACGAAGAACCAGCGGAAGATGACGAGGCGGAAGACGAATCAACTGATCCCGGTGCAGATACCGAGGATGAAGAAGAACCAGCAGAAGATGATGAAGACGCAGACGAGGGTGACGACGCTGAAGAAGGCGAAGAGGCGGCTGGGGAAGGCCAGGTCGGCGGAACACTCGAGGTCGCGCTGATCGGTGAACCGCCGACGTTCGACCTTCACCAGACAACGGCGACCATCGTCGCACTGATCTGCTGGCATATGTATGAGCCCCTGTTCACCTGGGATGGTGAATTCGAAGTGACTGAAGAGCTGGCCGAGTCGCTGGAAGTCAGTGATGACGGCATGCTCAATACCCTCACGCTTCGACAGGGTGTCATGTTTCACAACGGCGACGAGATGACCTCTGCGGACGTCGTTGCCTCGATCGAGCGATGGGGTGAGATCAGTGGCCTTGGCGGAAACCTCATGGCACTGGTCGACAACATCGAACAGGTCGACGACTACACCATCGAGTTCAACATGAGTGAACCATACGGTGCGTTCGCGGTGGCGCTGGCACGCCAGAATCAGGGTTGCGCCATCTACCCGCAGTCTGTCATTGAGAGTTCAGACGAGACCTCGCTGGCCGAGAACATTGGTACCGGCCCGTACCAGTTTGTTGAGCATCAGCCGGACCAGCACATTATCCTCGAACGGTTCGAAGATTATGTCGGGCGCGAGGAGGAGTCATCCGGATACGCCGGCGCCAAGAATCAGTACCTGGATCAGCTTCGGTTCGTTCCGGTGCCTGACGACGCATCTCGTGTTTCGGGGCTTCAGGCAGGCGACTACCACTACCTGGAGAGCATCGCCTCGGACAACTACGAGACGCTCGAAGGAGATGAGAACGCCGAAGTTGAGGTTCTGCCGCCGGATGGCTGGGCCACCTTCGTTATGAACACGGAATCCGGGCCAATGGCGAATCAGACACTGAGACAGGCAGTTCAGGCTGCACTCGATCATGAGGAGATCCTGATCGGTGCCTGGGGCGAGGATTTCTACCGGCTCGATCCAAGCATTATGTTGCAGGAAACGGTCTGGCACTCCACCGTCGGCGAAGACCTCTACAACATCAATGACCCGGAGCGGGCTCAGGAGCTCATGGAAGAGGCCGGATACGAGGGTGAAACGATCCGGATCATGACCACCGAGGAATATGCGGAACAGTTCGCCTACGCGACGATTGGTGAGCAGCAACTGACCGATGCCGGATTCACCATCGAGGTTGAAGTCTTCGACTGGTCAACCCTGGTCGAACGTCGGAACGACCCCGAAGCCTGGGATATCTTCACGACTGGAATTTCCTTCCGGGTTGATCCGATCCAGCTGCCACCTCTGCAAGGCTGCGACTGGCCAGGCTGGTGGTGTAGCGATGAGAAGGTCGAGTGGAACGCGCCGCTGGAACAGGCACCGGAGTTCGAAGACCGGTTCGAGGCGTTCGAGGAGATACAGCAGCTCTTCTATGAACAAGTGCCGATGATCAAGTTCGGTGATACTATCTCGATTACCGCTCGATCACCGATGCTGCAGAACTTCCAATCAACTCCCACGCAGCTTCAGCCGGCCTTCTGGAATATCTGGCTGGAAGAGTAAGCTTCTTCGGTTCCTGAGACAGGTCCGTTGTCACATGGCGGGGCATGCCGGCCCCGTCATGTATTCACTGGCACTGAGTCGTTGAGCACAGGCAAAGGCAACCCGCGATCGGCCTGCGTTAACTCCCGGCTCCGGAGGAACGTCGGTTAATCCGGTTCTCGTGGACGTTGACCGGAGGCGAGCGCAGGACATCGTATACCTGCCGGACGGTAGCACAGGCGTTCATCCCCTGTTTTGCGGCGGATAAACCACCGCGCTACCAGTTGAAGTTGATTGGCGGTCGGTTCAGGCTATGTTAGGATGCGCCGGGCGCTTACGCAGAGCGGGGCGAGCGATGGTTCAGCCGGACAGACTGATCTGGGGCAAATGTTCTGATCCGGACAGCGTCGAGTTGCGGTTGCAAACAGGTTATATTGCTGGCACAGGATTCCCCGCCGTTGCTATAGGCGTCAGAGCGTGACCGAATGCCGCTACCGCCGGATCACGAGGAGATGTAACGGACGTGACTCAATACATCATGCGTCGTCTACTCTTGTTGATACCAGTCATGTTGATCGTGGGGGTTTTGGTCTTCACGCTGGTTCACCTGACACCTGGTGACCCTGCTGCGGTGATCCTTGGCCCGGATGCGACATCCGAGGATGTAGAAGATCTGCGCGAGCGCATGGGCTTTAACGAACCCCTCTACCTGCAGTTCTTCAGCTGGTTCGGGGGTGTTCTGCAAGGTGACCTGGGTGAGTCGTACTATCTCGACCGACCCGTGACCAATGCGCTGCTGGACCGGGCCGCTCCGACAATTCTATTAACGGTCTATGCGCTTACGATTGCACTCGTTATCGGGGTTCCAGTCGGGATAATTTCTGCCGTAAAACAGAACTCGATAATCGACCGCCTCGCGATGATTTTTGCGATTTCCGGTGTTGCCATTCCGAACTTTGTGTTCGGAATATTTTTGATCATGGTGTTTGCCGTGTTCCTTGGGTGGCTCCCATCCGGTCAATACACGAGTCTGGCCGAGGACCCGGTCGATCATTTCCGCCGAATGGCGATGCCCGCGTTTTCGCTTGGCTTCTCGTCCGCGGCATTGCTCGCCCGGCTGGTTCGGTCGTCGATGCTGGACACGCTCAAAGAAGACTATGTTCGGACCGCGTACGCCAAAGGCGTCGCATTCCGGCATGTCATCAGCCGGCACGCGCTGCGAAATGCATTGATCCCTGCGATTACGATTATCGGCTACTCGGTTGGCACGTTGCTCGGTGGCGCTGTAGTGACCGAGACCGTATTCACGCTGCCGGGTATGGGGAGACTCGTCGTCAACAGCATCGCCCGGCGTGACTATCCGATCATCCAGGGAGCGGTGATGATAATTGCGGTGATGTATCTGCTGGCGAATCTCACGGTAGATATTCTGTACGTGTACATTGATCCAAGGATCCGCTATGGAGACTAGTCGAACACGGGATGCCGGAGATGCCGATAGCCTGCGCGATACTGGTTCGCGCAAGGGGTTCCTGAAGCGTATAGGACCGCAATCTCGCTGGTACTGGGCGCGGCAGATGCTGGAGAATCCAGTGGCGGTCGGCAGTATGATCTTTATCCTGCTCGTCGTTGCTGCGGCGTTTATCTGGCCGTTGCTGTCCGAAAACTATCCGTTTCGGCTGAATCCAGTCGGGCGACTTGAAGGGCCTTCGGCGGACTTTCTCATGGGCACTGACCAGTTCGGCCGTGATGTGCTGCTGCGAGGGGTCTTCGGTGCGCGGATCTCCCTGGCGATCGGGCTTTCAGTCATGATGATGTCAGGTATTCTCGGTGCGTTGATCGGACTGATTGCCGGGTACTATCCTCGTCTGGACACGCCAATTATGCGTGTTATGGACGGGATCATGGCCTTTCCTCCGATCTTGCTGGCTATCGCGGTGATGGCCAGTCTGGGTCCGAGCACCGGCAACGTGATCTTTACTCTCGGAGTTGTCTATACGCCGATCATCTCGCGACTGGTGCGCGGATCGACATTATCGGTCAAGCAGCAGCTCTACGTTGAGGCCGCTCAATCGATCGGGGTCAAAGACTTCGGGATCATGATCCGGCACATCTTTCCCAATACGCTCTCCCCGCTGATCGTGCAGTGCACATTCATCGTTGCTCTGGCAATCATCGCGGAAGCGTCGCTTTCCTTCCTTGGTGCGGGCGTGCCGCCGGAAGTGCCGACCTGGGGTGCAATGCTGAAGGATGGCCAGACAGTCATATCCCGGGCATGGTGGATGATTACGGTCCCCGGCTTGCTGCTTTTTGCGACGGTGCTGGCGATCAACCTCATTGGTGACGCGCTACGCGATGCGATCGATCCCCGCTCGCGACAGCGATAGTCAGGACGTCCACGTTCACGGTATATCCAGGCGGGAGGGTGGAGACATCCTCCCGCTCTCTCGTTCAGGGTCCGCGGTCTTTCAGGGATAGTGCAGGAATGACCATCAACCACATGATGACAGAGAGTGCGAAGATCCCGGCCAGAAACGATCCGGTTGCATCAGCCAGGATGCCAACGAGCGTTGGACCCGCAAATCCACCGATCTCTCCGATCGAGAAGTAGAGCCCGGCTGCCGCGCCGAGATAGCGAGAACCGATCTCCGGCATCTCCATCAATGTGTTCATCATCAACGGCATCAACGCTGCCGCACAGTACCCCTGCACCATCACCACCCCGACCAGGAGCGGCCCATCCAGCAGACCGATCAGGCCAATGGTCAGTCCAACCGTCAACAGCAGCCCGATCGTGACCTGCTTTCGATAGCCTTCTGAGGCGACGCGGACGATCACGATGCTGCCGATCATGCCGGTGATCGCCGGGATGGCCGCCAGGAAGCCAGCTGTCGAGGCAGACATTCCCTTGTCCTCGAAGATTTGAGGAAGCCAGCTTCGAAAGCCGTGACTGGCCAGAAAACCCGAGAAGCCGATGATGATGACCGGCCAGATTGCGCCGACTCCGATAATGTCCCGGATGCTGGCGCTCTTCCCGGTATCGTTGCCGTCTCGTCGCGCCTGTTGCCGGGTCGTAAACTCCTCGGACTCTTTGCCGAGCAGAAACCAGAGCAACGCGATGACCAGGACGGTCGCGGCGTAGATCTGCAGTGTCATCCGCCAGGAACCGGTGAGCGGCATCAGCAGGCTGTTGGTGATTGCCAGGACGACGACATTGCCGGCGTGTGTGCCGGTGACGTAGATGCCAGAGGCCAGGCCGCGCTTTTTCCCGGTGAACCACTCGGCCACGAGCTTTGGTAGCCCAATGGAGATGATCGGGCCGCCAAGCCCGAAGAGCGCGACGGCCCCCAGCATGACCGAAAAGTTCGGCGCGAAGCTCCGTGTCAGCCCGGATGCCGCAATAATCAATGCACCGATGAGGAGCGACCGACGGGTTCCAATGCGGTCGATAAGGGTGCCCACCGGCAACGCCGCGCCGATGTACACCAGCTGCCAGGCACCCAGTATGATTCCCATCTGCGAGTAGCTGAGATCGAGCTCTTCCCGGATCGGTGTAACCAGCGGGAAAAGCGATGCGGCAGTGATGGCGAATCCGAAGTACAGTGCCCAGGCGAGGGCCAGCATCCCCCAGTTCGCGCGGTCTTCCTGCCCGGAAATGTCCGGGTTAGCGGTCGACACGTGTCATCTCACACTCCGGGTCTCGTTCAGATTCGACCATTCCGGGCGGCACAAACGCCACGCTAGACGTTATCATGGGCGGGCGACGCTGGGAATGTATCCAGCAACTGATATCAACCGATGAATCAGGGGGACAAATGGCGCAGCAGGAGAAAATGAAACTTGCACTCACCGGAGACAGCATTATTACCCGGCGAGTTGGCATCAATCTGGATGATCAGACCCGCGGGCTAATCGAGCTTTTGACCGACACCGATGTCTCGTTCACGAACCTGGAAGTTCTGCCGAATGATTTTGCCGGGTATCCGGCCGTGGAAAGTGGCGGTTCTCACTTCGCGGCTCACCAGTGGGTCATGGATGATCTGACCGACATGGGCTTCAATCTTTTCAGTTGCGCCAACAATCACTCGCTTGATTACAGCATCGAGGGGCTGATGGCCATGATCGATGTGCTGGACGAACGAGGTATTCTCTATTCCGGGGTGGGCGAGAACCTTGCATCCAGCCGGATGCCAGTATACCTGGACACCCCGGCGGGCAGCGTCGGTATGATCTCCTGCAGCTCGACGTTCCACAGCGGTCAGGAGGCCGGAGAGCAGCGTCCGGACATGCAGGGCCGCCCGGGCCTCAACCCTCTGCACTATGAGACGACCTATCACGTTACACAGGCCCAGTATGACGCGATCCGGGACGTTTCGCTCGGGCTCGGGCTGGAACAGCAGCGGCTGGAGCGCATTCAGCTTGGATTCTCCTTCCCGCCGGACGATCCGGATGTCCTGCCGTTTCTCGAGGGCAATTTCAAGGTCGGCCCGGAAACCCGCGTCGAGACGAACCCGAAAGAAAAAGACGTCCTGGCCATGGAGAAATGGGTTCGAGACGCCCGTCGCCGCTCTGATCTGGTGATCGTGAGCCTGCACGCTCATGAGCAGCTTGCCGACGACAAGGAACAGCCAGCGGACTTCATCAAAGCGTTTGCCTACCGGATGATCGATGCCGGGGCGAACATGGTCGTCGGGCATGGCCCGCACCTGATCCGTGGCATAGAGATCTACAATGGCAAACCGATTTTCTACAGTCTTGGCAACTTTATCGGGCAGAACGAGCTCGTCTGGCGTTTGCCGTCGGACTCGTATGAAAAGTTCCGGGTTGATTCTGACGAAACGCCCGCCATCGTCTACGATACTCGATACAGCGGTGACACCAAGGGCTTCCCGGCGGATTTCCGGTACTGGGAGACGATCATGCCGCTGCTCGAGTTCGACGGGACGAACGTGACCGGCATTCAGATCGTCCCGATTTCGCTGGCGCTTGGCCCGAAGGCCCACCGGCGCGGCAAGCCGGAGATCGCCACCGGGGATGTAGCCGACCGCGTGCTGGCTCGCTTGCAGAAGCTGTCCGGCGAGGTCGGCACGACAATGCGCATTGAGGGTGAGCGCGGGTTTGTCGATCTCGGGTAGGCTTTGAGCATGTTCCAGTTGCGCAGTGCGTGGCCGGAGGTGGGACGCACGTGTTGCCGGGATGTTCGCGTGAGGGAATTGTTCAGGAGATGACCGCAGCCAGCCGACCGGAAACCGGGGAGACGGAAGCTCAGGACCGCGAGCCGTTAACGCAACCGTCTAAGGAGCGGCTCTGGGAGGTCGACGCGCTCCGTGGTGTGGCGATCATCCTGATGGTGATCTATCACTTCACCTATGATCTGGACCAGTTTGGCGACTTTGATATCGGCGCAAATTCGGGGAACTGGCAGCGATTCGCCAACCTCTCCGCCTCGATGTTCGTCATTCTAGTCGGCGTTTCACTGGTGCTGAGCTATGCCCGCGCGAAGAATCAGAATTCTGACGAGTGGCCCCTGATCGAGAAGTACCTGCTGCGCGGGATGCGCATCTTTGGCTACGGCATGCTGATCACCATCGTGCTCTGGTTTGTCTCGCCGGGTGGATCGATCATATTCGGCATCCTGCACCTGATCGGGGTGTCGATCATCCTGGCCTACCCGTTCCTGCGCTGGCCACTGGCCGCGGTGCCTGTCAGCGCCGGATTGATCATTCTCGGCATGATCATCGGCTATCCTCAAGTCGAGTTTCCCTGGCTTATCTGGCTCGGGTTTCGCCCGGAAGATATCGGCACGATGTTCGACTACCGGCCACTGATTCCCTGGTTCGGTGTTGCGCTGCTGGGGATTGTGATCGGGCACTGGCTGTATCGAAAAGGAACGCGGCAGTTTCGCCTGCCCGATCTGAGCCACCTGGCGGTTGTCCGGGTGCTCTCGAAGCTCGGGCAGTACTCACTCGGGATCTACCTGATCCACCAGCCGGTGATTCTGGTGGTTCTCGATGTGACCGGAGTGATCGACCTGGGCATTTTCTGATTTCCGACAATACGTTTTTCTACGGTCCGGCATTGCGCCCGGGTGTTAACCGCTGGGAAGGGGTTGACGATGAACGACACACCGCTCACCGGAGTCTTGAGCCGGGAGCAGATCGAGTCGCTGCTCGAACGAGACCCGCCACTGCTCGAAGGGCTGGTCGACCGGGAGATGCAGCTTCAACCCAATGGCGTCGATCTGACGCTGGATACCGTCTCCGGATTTACCGGTCCTGGAACGCTCACGCTCGACAACGCGAACCGGCGATTGCCCGGAACTCAGCAGTACCCGGTTGACCCGGATCAGCAGATCTATCTATCTCCGGGTTGTTATGAGGTCCGCTTCAACGAGACGATCAACCTGCCGGACGACTGTATGGCCTACACTCGACCGCGATCGAGCCTGCTTCGTTCGGGAGTGGCATTACACACGGCCGTCTGGGACGCCGGGTATACCGGACGAGGGGTGGCTCTGCTCGTGGTCTACAACACCCACGGGTTCCGGATGGAACACAACGCCCGGATCGCCCAGATGGTGTTTCATGCGATGGGTACCGCGGCAGGTGAGGGTTACCAGGGGGTGTATTCGGGCGAGGGGAAGCGTTAAGGGGCGGAGCTTGTGCCGGCCCAGTGACTGTTCATATCGTGCTTCAGGCGATGGCGGATGCTGCCCATCAAACGGGTAGGGGCGGACCCGGTGTTCGCCTGGTGAACAATCTGTATGGATCAGGATCGATCCTCATCGTCGGTGGTTACCTGTCGATATATCAAATCGCAAATCTCACCGGTAAACACAACTTCATGCTTGTCGCGCCCGTAGAGATCCACGCTTCGACACTCAACTGTCTCGCGGTAGGTGGCTGATGTTCCCGGAGCCCCGATCGTGCCTCTCTGCATTCTTTTTGACGTCGCGTTGATGCCGATCGTTGTTTCGGGGTCCCACGGAAGATCCTCCGGTGGCTCACGCACCTCGAGCTGGCCAAGCGACACCTGGGTCACGATGATGCATGACTTTTCACCCCGATTGCTTA
>JBBDTL010000025.1:0-11919 GCA_040904465.1 Thermomicrobiaceae bacterium
CCGGGCGGCTCGTGCCGCCGCTCCCCAGGCCCGGCGATGGGTATCGTTCGTGATGTCATCCGGTTTGCCCGTCCCGACAACGACGATCCGGGCTGCCGTGATCTGGCCGAATGTCGGCAGCACGCACGTTACACCGGTCTTGCCGGTGAAGCCGACACTGGTGAGCGCCGCCAGAAGCTGACCGTTGAGCGCTGCATCAACGCCACTCGCCGCGTCGTCGAGCGTCCTATCGGTCCCTATCGCGACCAGCAACGCGTCGGCCGGCTGGTCGGCAAGAAGTCCGATCGTCGTGCCAATGTTCATTCATCCCCCTGAGCTCAATTCCCGATCGTACCGCTGGCCAGGATAGTACGCCATCCGTACCGGGCGTGGGATGGGACACGAAAAATCAGACCTTGTCCGGGTAGTTTTTCTCTCCGGCTCTGATCGGCACCTTGATCACGTTCTCGAACGGCGGGATCGGGCAGGTGAAGTTGTCATTGTAGGCGCAGTACGGGTTGTACGCCATGTTGAAGTCCAGGATAACGGTCCCGTCCGGCTTGCTCTGAGGATCGAGGTAGCGTCCAACGGCGTATGTCTCATCACCCGCAGTGGCATCCCGGAACGGGAGAAAGTAGCGACCACGTCCTGGCTCCTTGTAAACCATGAGACTGACCGGCTCGCCCTCGACTTCGAGATGCGCTCGTCCGGCCGGCACAAATTCTTTTGGCTCTCCCGTTGTCGTGCCGATTGTAACCGGATCGTGGGCGACCCCTTCTGTGTCCAGCGTTACCTCGAACCGCAGGTCTTCGTCCTCGGGAAAGTATTCGAGGTTCGTGAAGCGCTCGCGCTGCTCAGTGGTCAGTGGCGAGTTCTCATGCTCCTTGAAGAACTTGTTCTTGTTAGTTCGAAATCGTTCCAGCCGGCTCATCTTGAGGACCTCCTGTTACTCGAAGTTGCATGAGCGTTGTTTCAGCAGAATTCCCATCTACTCGCCCATTCGAGGGGCGTTGTTTCGCAATTCCCTCTTGATTCCCAACGCCCCACCCACTAGACTGATTCCGTTCACAGCGTGTGGACGCGGTTCAGGACATCTCCTGGAACAGGAAGCATTGTATGACAACCATGAAGGTCTACATTCAACTTGTCACCAGCCTGCGAGCGCCCCAGCTCAGTTCAGGCCGGTAATCGCGTTCGGGCGTTTCTCTCGATTCTCCCTGACAACTAACTCGCGCGATACCTGCTCCGCTGACCTGGCGGACGCTTGCCCGCATACCCGATCCGGGATGCCGGGAGATATCGCCGTGCGTTGAACCTCACTGCAGCTAGTATCTCTTCTCCTGTGCGCTGTTTCCAGCTGTCCCGGATTCGGTCAACCGTTGCTGTCCATGAGGACAGGCTTGTTTGATCTGAACTGTGGAGGAGAGCTCATGAGTGTTCCCATCGAACGATCACCCCTGACTGTTCAATTATCAGTGAAAGGGATGGATCGTGTTCGATCCATGGGGCGACGATACAGGATACGAAGATGTAGACGAGGAATTCGGGACCCAGCGCTGGAGTAAGCCCAACCGCGAGCGCAGCAGCCCGGAGCGACGGAAGCTCAAGAAACGAACGCGGCCACCCAGCGACGCGCGAAGAGCAGAGAGGGTCGAATCACGCGATGGAACGTTCCGCTGCAAACAGTGCAAGACAATCGTTGGTGTGCCAATCAGTGGGGGCAGACACCGCAACCACTGTCCGCTCTGTCTCTTTTCCCGGCACGTTGATCTGAAGACCCCGGGTGACCGTGCCGCAACCTGCCGGTCAATGATGCGCGCGATCGGACTATTCACCCGCGGAGACGGTGAGCAGGTGTTGATGCACGAGTGTCTTGGGTGCAGTGTCGTCAAGCATAACCGTGTGGCGGCGGACGACAACGTGATTGAGATCATGCGATTGTCGGTTGTAAGGAGGAGAGAAGATGATGGCGAGAGTTTAGACGAGCGAACAGCCTGACGCCTCAGGTGCTGGAACATACAGAAACCCGGTGGCAAATGCCACCGGGTTTCCGGGTCTTTGGGTGTCCACCACACAGGGTGTCAACAGAGCTCGTCTAGCTGACAGCCTCCATGGCGACACCCAGGGTACTACTGCTAATCATATCTGGGCATCACCTCCTTCACCCTCGTTGGTCTCGTAAGAATATGTTCGTAACTCTAGCACGCCCCGATGGCCATGTCAATTGAGATCTGGCCTGGCTGTGTAGCCGGGATTCCTGCCTGATTGGTGATGTACGCAGGTTTAGTGACATGGCTGGGAGTTCTGCGTAAATATCGTGGTGTTGTTTACGACGTGCGCGCTGGATTAAGGCCCTGTTGGCGCTCGAACGGAGTCTTCTCTGGAACGATTCTCACGGAATCTGAAGTTCCTGACCGACCTGAAGCTGGTCCGGATTGTCCATGTCATTCGCCGCCATAAGATCTTCCATGGAAACACCGAAATCAACGGCGATCCCGTAGAGCGTGTCGCCCTGCTGGACGACGTAGCTCCCGTCTTGAGCGGCAGGATCGTCTTCACTGTTTGATTCTTCTGTCTCACCATCGCCTTCGTCCGGGGCGGTGTCCTCTTGTTCCTCTCCGGCATCATCTTCTTCCGGATCCTGTGGCTCTGTGATGAGGTCGCCAGGTTCCGGCTCGACGATTTCCATCATTGGCACTTCAGTTGCTTCCGCGACCTCCTCTGTATCAGTCCCCTCGACCTCGCTCGAATCGTCCTCGTCCTCGCTGTCGCCACACCCACCGGGAAGACTCACCAGGAGGAAGGCCGCGAAACCGAGTGCCAGAAGTGTCGAGAGGTCGAAGTACCGTGAACTGGATCTGCGGTTCATCATGTCTCCCAGGTTTCAGAGTTAGAGTCAGAGTCTGCCGAACGCTTGCCGAAAATACGAGATTGAAGCTGGCGGATGTGATCTCCTCGGCGTGACGTTTCAGAATGATCGGGATTCAGATGCAACGAGATCACCGTGCCAGCGACGCATCCCTCAGGTAAACGCTCGAGGGGTAGAATCAGTTGCTGATTATCATCGAATACCAGAACGGCGAGCTCGTTGTCATGCTCGTCACGTTCGATGCGATCCAGTGTTGCGGTGAGAACTGCCTGATCCATGACTGGCCCGCTCCGGTAGTGGCTACATCCCATGACTCGCCATCGGTCTGTATGATAACCGTCCCATCAACGTCGGTCCGGTAGATCTGGATTTCATGGCCACGAAGACGCTCAATGACTTCAGCATGCGGATGACCGTACTGATTATCCGCACCCGCCGAAATCGCCGCCAGCTCCGGGGAGGTTGCCGCCAGGAAATGGTCCTGACTGGAACTGTTGGATCCGTGATGGCTGACCTGCAGGATATCGACGTCGAGCGCCCCACTCATGCTCTCCACAAGGGTGTTCTCGGCTTCCTGTTCGATATCGCCGGTGAGTAGCAGCGAGACATCGCCGATGTCAACACGAACGACGGTACTGTTTTCGTTCATATTGTGTTCGCCATTTGATTCCGTTATGAGCTGATCAGTTGGCCAGAGGATTTCCAGCTCAACGTGCTCGCCTAGCGAGTAGGTGTCTCCCTGTCGGGCAATTGTTCCCTCGATACCCTGATCTTCGATAATTTCGAGACTCTGGGCGTAAGTCTGGTTGGTCGACTCCAGGGCCGGATCGATATATCGGGAAACTGACACCGCCTCCAGGAATGCGGGGAGCCCACCCAGATGATCCTGATGCGGGTGGCTGAGAATCGCGTAGTCAACCTGATCGATATCGTGATCGTTGAGAAACCCACCGATCGTCTGTTCTGCGTGGTCACGGCCTGGTCCGAAATCATGAACGAGGCTACGCCCGTCTTCAGTCACGATCACCGTGGAAAGTCCCTGACCGACATCCATGAATGCGATCGTTGCAATCGAATCGCCTTCCAGTTCGCCTTGATCGCTGGTTGAATCCTCATCAATCTGCTGGAAGACGAAGGTCAGAATCCCCGCTGAAAGCACGAACACTCCCAGCACGAAGAGGTTAAAGCGCCGGAACGTTGTTCGCCTGGAAGCGCGATTTCGCCGTGGGAAGTTCATCGGTGGTGCTCGTGATTCATCTGGATCTATTCGGCACCGTATCGAGTTTGGCGCCAGACGTGGAAGATTCGTTGCAGCGTCGTGAAGTTAGTGACGATAGCGAGAATCCATAGTGCGATAACGGGCTGGCCGAAAATCAGCAAGATCGCCAACAGGATGATTCGCTCTGGTCTGGCGAAGAGCCCGACTTCGGCGTCCATATCCGCCGCCTCGGCACGCGCTCGCGTGTAGCTGACCATCAGTGATCCGATGATTGCGGCGAACAACAGGGCAACCGCGGTCGTGCCCGCATCGGTCTCGAGCAGATAGAACAATAGCCCGAAGTACACGATCGCCTCGGAGTAGCGATCGAGGGTCGAATCGAAGAAACCGCCAAACCGGGTAATCTTCCCTGTTACCCGCGCAACTGCGCCGTCCAGCATGTCGAATGCGCCAGCGACGAGCGCCATTATGCCGCCGACAACCAGGTTACCGCTGCCGATGATCACTGCGACGATGATGTTCAGGAGCAAGCCGATAACGGTAAAAGCGTTGGGAGACAGCCGCGTCTGGGCAAGGTAATAGCCGAGCCGCTGGAGTTGATTCCGTACCAGGTTTCCGACCAGCGCGCTAAGCATTCGTTACCCCATCCTGCGGTCGGGCGGACTGATGCGCGTTCGTTCTAGGAGGTGACCAGCGCGGGTTGCTCATCGTCAACCGGTCGGAGCACACTCTCGTAGCATTCTACGACGCGTTGCGCAATGAGTGGCCAGGAACAAGCCCGAGCGCGTTCTCTGCCTGCCAGACCGAGCTTTCGTGCCAGTTCTGGCTCGCGCAATACCCTGAGGATAGCACTACTGAGTACGTCGGGGTTGCGTGGTTCCACCAGCAGGCCCTCCTGACCATCTCGTGTCACAGAACGATATCCATCGATGTCGCTGGCGATCACCGGTTTACCGAGTGCCATGGCCTCCAGGAGAATGATGCCGAAACTCTCCCTTCCGGTCGAGGGGGCACAAAATACGTCGCAGGCGGCGTAAAGACCTGGAAGGGCCTCATTGGAAACCTCACCGATTACCTGAACGTTATGAAGCCCCAGCCGCCGGATTTGCCGGTCGAGACCTTGCCTGTCGCCCGGGCCGACGACCAGGAGTCGGGCGTCAGGCATTTCGCGTTGAACGCGAGACATCGCCGCCAGCAGATAGCGAAAACCTTTTCGCGGTTCGTCGTACCGGCCAACGAACAGCACCGTCGGCTTGTTTGAAAGCACTGCAGGGTCTGGCAACACATGCGGGCCAAATTTCTGGGAGTCAATGCCGTTCGGGATGATCTGGTAGTCCTCCGGGAAATAATGGTTGATGAATTTGCGGGCAATCGGCGAAACTGCAATTCGGTAATCAAGCCGCCTGGAGAACCAGCTGAAGAAAGGGTGGCCCAGGCGATAGAGCAGGTTGTATCCGAAATGCGATGAGTTTGACGCGTGAAAGGTCCCGAAGTTTGTCGCCTGCGAATTGGCAAGAACGGTCAGGTGTAGCGTCGAGATGAGGGGTTCGTTCAGATGGACAATGTCGAACTGCTCTCGCTCGAGGAAGTGCTGCACGCTATCCTTGAGAAACGGGGAGAGCGTAATTCTGGATGTCGACCCGTTCGCTGGAACCGGAATCGTATGTCCAATGCGACAGACGTGGCCGTCGTCATCGATGCTCTTGCCGTTGGTTCCGGGCGACAGGATGCGTGTCGTGTGGCCCAGCTTCTGAAGCGCGCGATCCAGGTTGTCGACGTGAGCGTTGACTCCACCAGGATAGCTGAAGTCAAATGGTGTAGACAGCAGAATCTTCATCTATTATCTCCGCGTATCGTGTTCAGCTATTCGATCCAGGTAGCCGTCATCCAGTTCACATCGGCGCGCCGGATTATAGGCGGTGTACACGAGTCCGTCTATTAACAGGGAACGTATTGTGGACACGAGTTTGCGAAGAGTTCCCATAAATGTACTTCACTAGTGTTTCGATTTATCATACAGGCTCTGGGAGACGCGTATGAACTGGGCTGCCGCTTTCTATGCCGCAACTATCTGGATGCTCGCTGCATCTATCTGGCATATGTACCGTCCAATTGACGATACGGCGAGTCACTTGCATGTCGGGTTTCGCGTTTTTCAGGACGTCGTACCTGCGGCCCTCCTTGGGTTGTTGCTGGCGAGAGTGCTCTGACGGCAAGGGGCCTATTGCAGGATTTCCCCTCGTTTTTCTTTGCTTGTCTGCTCCGGCCCGGTGCGTTCTGGCAACTCCATGGGCTCCGGTTCTGAATCATCCTCAGAGTTGTCGGGCTCTGGATCAGCACCCTGAGGGGCGTATGAGTTCGGAACGACGGCCACGTCGGTCCCGATACTGGCAACTTCATCGATTGCGATTGTTTTGTTTCGGCGCAGCTTATCAATGAACCCACCCCCAGTAACCTCCAGATGCGTGAGTAGACCGGTTTTCGGTTCGAACTGAGCTGTGGCCAGATTGCCCACGTAGGTCCCATCCTGGGTGACAACTCGCAATGCCGAAAGCGCGGACAGATCCGGGCGGCTTTGCAGATCGCGCTCCTCCTTGAGCTCCCGTATTTTCTCCCGATTGCGAATCATGACGGCGTCCCGGCCAATGCTCTCAACGTCTTCCATCTTGAGCACGATCCCGCCGGAACGGAGTAGCCCGGGCTTGATCATCTTGAATGCGATGACGCGCTTGTCATCGAAGTTGAACAGGATGTTGTCGACCGTGCCGACTTTCTCGCCCTGCTCGATTGAAACGATGGCGATCCCTTTGAGTGATTTGACATCCATGCGCTCGACATTCCCCTCTTCACATCAACTGCCGACGCGTGCTCGAATCATGTGATTCGCGTGTAACACTCTGCGCGGACAGCGTGACAGCTCACCGGACTTGAAAACAAGAACCATGTGAATTCTAACCGCTCGCGCTGGCTTTTCCCCTGTTTATTCGCGAGATCCGGGCCATGATTTGCTCCGGCGTGGTTTCTACCGATGACCTGCCGCTGAAGGATTCAGGCCGCGGAGTGAGCAAACGTTCGTGGTATTCTTGCGCCGAAATCGTCATACGTGTTCATTCAGCAACCCGCCAGTGCGTTAGCAGGATTGTCTTGAGCAAAGGTCCATTCTACCGGCAAAGCCTGAAGCGACCACGAGGCAAGAGACGCAGCAAGCGCTTCAATGGCCGCGCGGTCCGGTCCCACAGAATGTTTCCCCGGTTCCTTACCCGTTCGTTGCGAGCGGATACCGGGGTGAGCGGGATCGGTATCGCGGCGCGCGCGTTGGGCGCATTTACGCTGGTGCTTTTCTTTATGGTGGTCGTCGTCGCTGCTGGTGCCGGCGCGAGTGCGGTTTACGGATGGACCCGAGTTACAGAAGACCTGCCTGACTATCGAGACGTTGAGGCGCTCCAGTTCGAAACCACCCAGATATACGACCGTGACGGTCGCCTCCTTCACGAGGTTTCGGACCCATTAACGGGTTGGCGAACCGCCATTTCCTACGAGGAAGTAATCGAAAACGTCGAGCAGCACAGCGACCAGGAAGGCGCCCCGCAAGAGGCGTACATTTTCGACGCAATGGTTGCCGCCGAAGACTCTACCTTCTGGACTAATCCGGGAATCGATGTAATGGCGATCTCGCGGAGTCTGGTCACCAACATCACCGGAGGCGCAACCTCCGGCGCGTCCACGATTACGCAGCAACTCGTGCGAGCTCTGTTTCCCGAGCAGATCGGATATGAGCGCAGCTACACTCGCAAGATGCGGGAGGCGGTGGTTGCCTGGCAGCTGAACCGCGAGCACGAAAAAGAAGTGATACTCGAGATGTATCTCAACAACGTCTATTTCGGCAATCGTGCCTACGGCGTTGATGCGGCAGCGCAATCCTATTTCAATAAGTACGCTTGGAATCTCTCGCTCGCCGAAGCAGCTATGCTGGCGGGGCTGCCGCAGGCGCCAAGCCTCTACGATCCGACGCAGAACTTCGAGCTCGCGAAGATCCGGCAGGGTTACGTGCTGGACCGTATGGTGGAGCTCGAGATGATTTCAGAACTGGACGCTGAGGAAGCGTACGAAGTGCCGTTGAATCCGCAACAGCGGGAAGGTCGTCATGATCTCGCGCCGCACTTCGTGAACTATGTCCGTTACGTGCTGGAACAGGAGTATGGCGCCGAGACGCTGTTCCGCGGGGGGCTGGAAGTTCACACGACACTCGACTATGAACTGCAGCTCAAGGCTGAGGAGATTGTCCGCAATGGTGTCGCTGACCTTGAACCATGGGACGTCGATAACGGGGCGATGATCTCGATGATCCCCTGGAGCGGTGAAATCCTGACCATGGTGGGCAGCGCTGATTATTACCGGGACTCGATTGACGGGCAGGTAAACGTCACCACACGCGAGCGTCAACCCGGAAGCTCGATCAAGCCGTTTACCTATCTTGCCGCTCTGGAGAATGGCTGGCACCCGGGGACGATGCTGTTCGATTACGGCAAAGTGTGGGACACGCCTGACGCAGATCAGGAGGAGTACTCACCCCGGAACGCGACGGGACAGTTCTACGGAGCGATCTCAATGCGGGAAGCACTGGGGAACTCGCTTAACATCCCCGCGGTACAGGCCCTCGAACACGTCGGGGTGGAGGAAGTGATCAACCTGGCGCAGGATCTCGGCATACGGACCGGTCTCTGGCGCGGTATGAGCCACTATGGGCTATCAATCACGCTTGGTGGTGGTGAGGTGTCGCTTCTGGAGCACACGAATTCGTTTGGGACTATCGCCAACAATGGCGCCTACGTGCCCCATACGCCGTTCAAGAAAATCACCGATGCCGACGGCGAAGTACTGTTCGACCTTGAGAGGGAAACGGCGCTTGAGCGTGGCGAGCAAGTCGTCGATGCCGAACACGCCTATCAGATTTCGGACATGCTTTCGGATAACGATGCTCGTTCCATGATCTTCGGGACAAACTCTCCGCTGGTGATTCCGGAACTCGGAGATCGACCACTTGCGGCAAAGACAGGGACGACTGACGACGCTCGGGACGGCTGGACGATGGGCTACTCGACAGACGTGGTGACCGGTGTGTGGGTTGGAAATACTGACAACCGCCCGACGCAGAGTCTGAACGGGGTTCAGGGCGCGGCGCCGATCTGGCACGATTTTATGCAGCTGGTTCACACCGATCCGAACTTCTCCGAGCTTCTGCTCGGACCTGACGGTGAAGAGCGAGATGACGAATTTCCGGTTCCCGACGGGATCGTCCGTGATGAGATCTGCTCGACGACCGGGAAGCTTCCCACCTCGGATTGGGCGGAATCTCGCGAGGAAGTTCTGGTGGAGGATGAGCTACCCGAGCTCGAGTGCAACGAGATAGATGACTATGAGGAGGACGAACTCGTTGCGGCGCTGGAAGATGCTGTGTCGAACCCCTCATTCACGGAGCGCGGGATTTTGTCACTGCATGAATATGCTGTGATGGTCGGTGTGCCATCTCCATTCTTCCAGGAGGAAGAGGAAGAAGACGAGGAAGTCGAGGACGGTGGTGGCACGCAGACTGACACCGGTGATCCGCCAGTTACCAATGCACCGGTCGACGAAGGCGTTACCGCGCCACCTGATGACGGAAACGGTAACAACCAGACACCTGTCAACGGGGGAGAAGGAGCACCGCCAACGAACGGTCAGGGGCAGCAGCAACCTGAAGGGGGCGGTGACGAGCAGTCCACCGGTCAGGGAGTGGAAGATGGCGGGGGCGATCAACTTGAACCCCCTGCCGACGATGGCGGCGACCCGGGTGGGTAACGCAGAATATGCTTGCTCGCCGGAGGAATTCAATGGACGAAAAGTGCACCGTTTCTTCCGGGATCGGCGCACAATCTTTCCGGGTGCTATAGTGAACCTTGAGAGTGTCCTGCAGCTGGGCGTGGGGCTCCTGAAGGGCGAAAATGTGTGTGATATAGTACACAATCAGCGGACAGCGGGGGTCGATCGGGACATGGAGACGGTTGATGCTTGAGAGCTACGCGGCGATCGGAATGATGATCACGACCGCATTTTTCATGGGCGGCTCTCTGCTTTTGCTGGGCTGGCTGATTCGACCTAACAAGCCCAATCCCGCCAAGCAGCAACCATACGAAAGCGGTGTCCCGGATGTTCGCCCGCCGAAGGGGCGCTACACCTCACGCTTCTACATTGTGGCGCTGTTGTTCGTTATCTTTGACATTGAAGCGATCTTTCTCTTTCCGTGGGCCGTAGCGTTTGACCAGCTTGCGCTCTTCGGGTACGTGCAAATTGTCATTTTCATAGGCATCCTGTTATTTGGCCTCCTGTATGAATGGAAGAAGGGGGCGCTCGAATGGGCATAGAAGACCGATTCGAAAAAAGCATCCTCACCACAAGCGTAGATTCTGTATTCAACTGGGCACGGCGCTCCAGCCTCTGGTGGCTGCAGTTCGGCCTGGCCTGTTGTGCGATCGAGATGATCAGCGCGGCTATGCCTCGCTATGACCTCGCCGAGCGATTCGGCATGCTCTATCGCGCGTCACCACGGCAGGCAGATCTGATGATCGTATCCGGCACGGTGACGAAGAAGATGGCGCCGGTCGTCCGGCAGCTCTACGATCAGATGTCGGAGCCAAAGTGGGTCATCAGCATGGGAAGCTGCGCCAATATTGGCGGACCATTTGATACCTATGCCGTCGTGCAGGGCGTTGATCAGGTCATTCCGGTCGATGTCTATGTGCCGGGGTGCCCGCCGTTGCCGGAATCGCTTTACTATGGCGTCCTGGAACTGCAGAACAAGGTCATCCGATATGACACCATTGCGAAGAAGCAGGGTCCGGACGATGCCGAGGCGTTCCGCGAGGATTCCCGCTCCGAAGCACAGGCAGCGCTCGGTCCACGCCGGTAGTCAAGCAATGGCATCCAGAGCCCGGCTCTGAATGCCTCGTATTGAGGCGCAACAATGTCTGAGGAAACACATACAGGCGGTCCGGCGGATTCCCCTGGCAGGCGTATCTGGGATACCGGCTACTGGGGCCCGACGATCCCCGAGGACCATCCAGCGGTAAACGCGGTGCGACAGCAATTCCCGGACGCGTTCGTCGATGCCGTCAACTTCCGCGATGAAATGACCATCCGGGTCGAGCGCCCGGCTTTGCGCGAAGTCGTCGCGTTTCTCCGAGACGATACGTCCATGCGCTACAACCTGCTGAGCGACCTGACTGCGGTCGATATGCTTCGTCTGCGAGACAATCCGCGGTTCGATGTGGTTATCCAGCTCTATTCGATTCCGCGGCGACAGCGCCTGCGGGTGAAAGCCGGGTTCAACGATGGCGATCCCGTGCCGTCGATGGTGCCATTGTTTGAGGGCGCGAACTGGCTTGAGCGTGAAGCCTATGACATGTTTGGTATTGTCTTCGAGGGGCATCCAGATCTCCGGAGAATGCTGTTGCCGGACGACTGGGACGAAGGCCACCCGTTGCGCAAGGACTATCCGCTGCGCGGGTATCGAGAGTATGTGCAGCCCGGGTTCGAGAACCCGGCGCCGCGTGTCAGTTCACGGTTCCGGAGGCCCTAGAACATCATGTCGCTGGAGATCTCAGAAGGAACACCAGTCGAAATAAGCGAAGAGCGTGCGCTGACCGAGAATCGGCGTCAGATGGTCCTGAACATGGGGCCACAGCATCCGAGTACACACGGCGTGCTCCGCGTGATCCTCACGATGGAGGGCGAGACAATCGTCGATTGTGACCCGGTACTGGGATATCTGCATCGAGGTGTCGAAAAGCTCGGCGAGACGCACCGCTATTCGCAG
>JBBDTL010000026.1:0-11863 GCA_040904465.1 Thermomicrobiaceae bacterium
GATACTGGCGGGGCTGATTGGATTGGTCGTACTCGCATTTCAGATGGGCGATTTCGGGCTCTTTGAACCGTCGTCTGGTGACACCTCGAACGCCACACCGAGCCCGAGCCCGACCGTTGACGTGTCTCCCACGCCTTCTCCAACTCCGGAGGTCACGTCGACGCCAGAGCCGACACCTGAGGAAACGGCGACCCCCGAGCCGTCTCCGACCCCTGAAGAGGAGCTGGTAGTGGTCCCGGAGTTCATCGGCGCGACTCTCGAACAAGCCGAAAGGGCCGCGGGAGATCTGCAGCTTCAGGTTGAAGAGGTGTTTAGCGATGAATTCGATCAGGGCATTATCGTCTCTCAGGATCCTGCACCGGGAGAGGATGTTTCACCAGACGCTACGGTCATCGTTCGGGTAAGTCAGGGTCGCGAGACGTTCAATATTCCCAATCTCCAGGGTAGCTCTCGCAGTGCGGCGCTAAACGAACTGAACAATATCCCGGTCGGCGTCGAAGAAATTCAGGAACCCAGTCAAAGTGTTCCGGAGGGACAGGTCTTACGCGTCGAACCAACCGGGCGAGTTAACCGGGGTTCGACAGTAACCCTGTACGTGAGCATGGGCGACGTGGTTCAGGTTCCGAACGTCTTCGAAACGCCGGTTGAAAGCGCTATCGACACGCTCCAATCTGCCGGATTGCAGGTTGGATCTGCGAGCGCGCAGGACTGCGACTACATCCAGGCTCAGAACCCGAATTTCAATTGCTCCCAGTTCCCTGACGGACATATTGTAAGTGGCACCCTCCAGTGGGGAGCCTGGGTCAACCGCGGACAAGTAATCGACATCGCATACTTTGACGAGGGTGACGAAGGCGATGACGGCAACCAGGATGACGACGACAATGATGACGACGATAACGGTGACGATGATTGATCCCGGGGTGACGATATGCCGGGTCCATTCAACAATTCGACCGATCTCTCACTGATCGCCGGACGCCTCCGGCGCTGGTCCTCGCTATACTCCGCGAATATCCTCCTATGTCTCGGGGCCATCGTAGCTGGCGTGCTCCTGGCAGTGACAGCGCCGAGTATCGAGAGAGGAGAACGGCTCATTGTCGGCAACGCAGGCGGGACGCTCGCGGTAGTGTTCGAATTAGCTGATTCACGCATCCTGGTGGGTGCGGGAGCTTCGAGATCCCATTCTGCCGATCTGATCGGACGTACGACAAGGCCCTGGGACCGGGAAATTGATCTATTGATCATTCCGGGCTGGGATGATCACCACGCGGCTGGAGCACTCGGACTGCTCGAGCGAGAGTCAGTGAGCTCAGTTGCGGTTGCCGGTCTACCTGGCGACTCCCCTATCTGGACGCTGCTGGAACGAGAATCCCAGGAAAGCAACGTTCCGATCAGATACCTGGATGGCTCGCATTTCCTCGAGCTTAACGATTCGACAACGCTCACGCTGGCAGCATTGGCTCGCTCTGCAGACGGAGCCTGGCTGCGGCTTGACCATCACGGCACGCGCATCGATGTCGTTGACGCCCCGGATGTCACGTCTGCTCGACCGGATCCGAGGACGCTTCCCCCACGAAACGATCATCTACTGATAAATACTCGCGGCCAGCAGCTTCCTTCAGGCGCCGAGCCGAAACTGTCACTCATGCCAGCGCCATTCTGGCAAAGTGATTTCCCGGGTGACGGCTCTCCATACTGGGCAGGGATTAGGCGAAATGAACACATCGTGCTTGATCTTGCCGAGGATGGCATCCGCGTCGACCTGGACGAGGTCGACGTTCGGGACGACTGAGTCCCGTTGCCGGACAGCTCTTTGTTCGCCGTGGGCCTGTCTATATACGGGCACCGCAACGCGGGCAGTAGCCATCCGCCTCACTGATGTCAGTTCCGCAACTCGGGCACGCGTGTTCGGGAACAGATTGCGGTTGAGCCGGCAATTCATCCGTTGACCGCCGATGCCCGAATACGCTCTCGCTCTCATCCGTTGACTCGTCCACCGAGTGGGTTCCGAATGATGGTTGCGATTGTGGTTCCCGGTGCGGCTCCTGCGTTGCCGGAGTCTGAGGTTGGGCTCGTAACGGCTCAGTCTGTCCAGATTCGTTAGCAGGACGCCCAACTGAATCAGCAACTTCATGGGAAGCTGCTGCCGCATGAGCAGGGGGAGTATCCGGTCGCGGTCGCTGCGGCGCATCCCTGTGTTGAACAGGCGCGACCGCCCGCGTGTCTTCGGCCTCCGCAGCCTCTGGAGTCGTGTGTCGCGGAGGCTCCTGCCGGGCTGGTGCTTGCCGGGGCGCCTGAGCCGGAGCGCGTTGATCTATCTGCATCGTTCGTTGCGCATACGGGGCGAAGTCATCTTCGTAAACCTCGTAGTCATCGTCTTCGTAGTAATCATCCTCTTCGATATCTGTCCCGAACAGCGCAAGCACCAGCGCAATCGGCACGAAGACCGCAGCGGCAACCAGCAGGATCCAACCAGTGCCATCTGAAAGGAATGGAGCAATGACCGCATTGTCGAGAAACCCGGATTCCTCAGATGAGAGGAGGTATTCCCGGATGTCGCGTAGCGCAAAGCTCAGCAGCAATGCGCCATTGGCCCCGGCGACCAGCGCACCAAGCGCCCGTGCGATCCAACCAGGTTGCGGGACCGGAACTGCGGCCCCAGCTGAGTACCCCAGCAGAAACGTTGCGCTGATGAGACACAGCATTGTGATCATGAACGCGCCACCGGACTCCTGAAGCCGGCTGACTTCGGAGAGTTCGAGCCCCCACGCCTCGCCCCAGAACCGTCCCAGGCTGGCACCGAAGAGAATTCCAAGTGTCACGAATGCTTCCCGATAAGCCCCTCGCCAGAACCCTATGGGAATAAACAGCGCGATCAACACGATCAGCAGAATATCGAGCAATACGTAAACGTCCACGTGACTGACCACTCTCTCTGGGGTATCAAGCTGGCGTCGTGGTTGATTAGCGAGTTGAACGTACACAGACAACGCGAAAGGGATTTTAGCACGGTGTGCCGTGATATTGTGTCCAAGAGGACGAAAGGCGCTGTGTTATGATTGCGATATGAGCGGGCCGCAGGGGCCCAGGCTGGCCTTTGCGCGATGTAACGGCCATTTTGACATTCAGAAAGGGGGTGAGTCGTACCACCCTTGGTTAGAAGTAAACGTTCTCGCAAGCGTTCAAGTCAAACGCAGGAGCATCAGCGAGGAGATCTCGCCTGGCGCAAGGTTGACCTCCACCTTCACACGCCCGCTTCAGCGGATTACCAGCAACCTGACACGCAATATCTCGATATTTTGCTGCGTGCCGAAGAGCGTGAGCTGGATATCATCGCATTCACTGACCACAACTCAGTTGCTGGCTATGCCCAAATGTGGCGGAAAATCGAGGACCTCGAGCTCCTTGAGCATCTGGAGCGGATAAATGAGAGCGAAGCCCGGGAACTTGCAGAGTATCGACGGTTGCTCAACCGGATTCTCGTCCTGCCTGGCTTCGAGTTCACCGCAACATTCGGATTTCACATCCTGGCGCTGTTCCCTCCGGAAACGTCAATTCGCAAGCTGGAGCATGTGCTTCTTGAGCTCAACGTTCCAGAGGACAAGTTGAACGTTGGAAGTAGCGAAGTCGGTGCGACGACCGACGTGCTGCGTGCCTACGAAGTCCTCAGCGAGGCCGGGGCTCTGGTTATCGGCGCTCACGTCAACTCCACTCATGGGATCGCGATGCAGGGCTTCCCGTTCGGCAAGCAGACGAAAATGGATTACACACAGGATCCAAACCTGCATGCGCTGGAAGCAACTGATCTCGACAACCCCGGCCGCAGAACAACATTGCGGTTCTTCAGTGGCTCCAAGGCCGAATATCCGCGCCGGATGCATTGCATCCAGGGCTCGGATGCTCACCGGCTAACAAAGGATCCAGACCGAGAGACAAATCTCGGAGTTGGCGACCGGCCGACCGAGGTGCTGCTGCCAGAGACGTCCTTTGCTGCCATTCGGGAACTCCTCCAGAGTAACAATTTTGACTATACCCGGCCGGCGCGACCAGCGACGGTGGGTGCGGAGTTCATCCGTGAGGCCCGCAAACAGGGCGATACCGGAACTCAGGCATTTCATGAACGGCTGGCGACCCGACGTACCAAATCCAACGCCGTCCTCAAGGACATCGCCGCACTGGCGAATTCGGACGGTGGCACGATGTTTATCGGGCTCAAAGCAGCGCAGGACGCCGAAATCGCGGGCGTCTCCAAGCCAGACAATACGCTCGAACGCCTGGCAGGTGATGTCCAGAGTTTCATCTCTCCGGAGCTCAACATCAGCGCTGATGCGTTTGAGATCGATGGTCACTCGGTTATCGTTATGTCGATTCCCGAGGGGTCGGAGAAGCCGTATACGCTGAGCGGCGGCGAGATCTACGTTCGCCGCGGTGACACGACCGTCGTGGCCACGCGCGACGACATCGTCGAAATGGTTCGATCCTCGCTGATCGACTCAGATGACGACTCCGGCCCCGCAGTAAAACGAAACGCGCCGCCGAAGGCAGCCGCGTCCAGCAACGGTCGGAAACCGGCCGCCGCAAAATCAGGCGACGTGCCCTTGCCGAACTCGGGCGTGGAAATCACTGAAACCGAGCAACGCGACGGAGAGACGTTCTACACCGTCCATGATCTGCGCAATGACAAGATCGTGCCGAACGTAACCCGCTCATCTTCACGGAGCCTGTGGCGCTACGCCATTACGCAGTGTGAAGACAACACGTTCGACGCAAACAAGGTCGAGTGGAATGGACCCTTTGGCATCGTCGCACGCCGCAAACAGGGAAATGTCCACCGATACGATCTTGCCTACCGCGAAAACGGTAATGTTCGCGTGTTCTACGGGGTGACTCAGAAAGGTCTTGCCAAAGACTGGATCGATGTCATCAAGAAGTCATCCTTCGCCGTCGCAGAATAGCTCCTGCACGAAGAACGGACTTGCGAGAGAATACCCGACAGGGCCGGCCATCTGGCCGGCCCTGTTGATTTAAGCGTCAGCCTTTAGCAACATGCGCACAACGAACCGAGGGGATCGACAATGCACGAATCAGAATCCGATCGCACAGAACTCCAGCAGACTATCGGCGCGTCGAATGCGGCTGCAGGCCCGTTTCTTCGAAGTTCGTTCGAGATTCCTGAACTGACATTATCGGCATCTCAATTGATAAACAGGCTCGACGGCTCCGTGACGCTCGCGCTCGGGACGGTGACATCGGACGGCCGCCCCAGGGTCGCACCGGTGATAGCGCTCTTCTACCGGGGCTCGTTCTACATTCCGTCAGTGAGCAACGCGCTGCGAACCCGGCACATCAGAAACAACCCGGCAGTCAGTCTCTCGCTATACGAAGGAAATGACTTCGCGGTGATCGTCCACGGTAACGCAAAGATTGTCTCCTCGGACGACCCAACGTTCGACGATCTCGTCAAACTTCAAATCGAACATGCCAACAGTGACGTCCGGGAATGGGGCGATCCGGTTTACCTGCGTATCGACGCGGAGCGGCTCTACTCGTTCGCCCGCTATCCGGAGCGGTTTCCTGCTAAATAACGTTCAGGCGGATACCGCGGGCGCTATGCTCGCCAGTACAGCCTGCGTGTCGACTACAGTCGCGAACTCGCCATGGATGCTCGTCAGGGCGACAGAATGTATCGTCTCTGCATCGAAATGCGTGCCGTCCGGGCCGACTCGGTCAAAGGCCGCCGTTGCGTCAGATACGACATAGGTGTCGAATCCAAGATCCCCGGCGATCCGGGCGGTCGTCTCAACGCAGTGATTCGTCACGAAACCGACGATGACCACGGTATCTATCCCACGATCGCGGAGATACGTTTCGAGGTCTGTTCCGATGAATGCACAGTTTGCACTCTTCTCAAAGAGTGGCTCGCCAACTTTCGGGCGGGCAAACTCCTGAATCTGATTGCCCGGATGAGATGCGTGGAACACGGAAGTCGGGTGGATCGAGTTGTGATTCACATTGATTACCGGCCGGCCCTGCTCCCGCCAGGCATCCAGCAATCGCTCCAGGTTCGCTTCGGCGTCGGGGTTGTTCCGGTTGCCCATCGACGGGTCGTGCATGCCCTGCTGAACATCGATGACAAGCAGTGCTGCGCTGGATGGGATTGGGATCTCCATTGATCAAATCCTTTCCGCTGAATGACCACTCACCGCTAGGTGAAGAACGCCCGAAACCCATTGATTGCATCGTCGATCGTCCGCCTGGCTGGCATACGATCCATGATCGTCCGGAGCATCTTCTCCTGCTTGATTTTCTTGGGAACACTATCGACCGTCAGGTATTCCCGCGCAACGTCCGCGAAGAGTTCCGGAAGTTCGTTGAACAGGTGTGGACGGGCATGCGCAAACCCGGTGAGATTCCGGATCTTGTGCAGGTCTTTCAGAATGAAGCTGTCCGCCAGGAGTTCACGATAGCGGCTCAGCTGAGCCGCAGAAAAGTCTCCAGCTTCCTTCGCCTCGACAATTGCCTGTGCCGCGAGTTTGCCGGAGATCATAGCGAAGTTCGACCCTTCGCGGTTCATCGGGTTGACGAGCCCGGCAGCATCGCCAACAACAACGGCTCCATCCGCATAAAGCTTCGGCAATGAGTACCAGCCACCTTCCGGAATCAAATGGGCCGTGTACTCAATCGTCTCACCTCCATCGATAAGGGGAGCAATCGAGGGATGCGCCTTGAAATCGTTCAAAATATCGTTCGTGTTCAGCCCACTGTCGATCAGATCCTGGAGCATCGCTCCGGTGCCGATTGAGATCGTTTCATCGTTGGTATAGATAAAACCATAGCCGAGCAGCCCGGCAGTCGATTGACCAAAGATCTCCATGGCGACGCCCAGTCCGTCGGAGACGTTAAAGCGCTCGTTGATCTGCTCACGGCTCAACCGAATCAGTTCCTTCGAGATCAGCGCCTGATCCTCTGGTGACCATCCCTCGTGAAGTCCCGCTTTCTGAGCAAGCAGTGAGTTGGCGCCGTCGGCAATCACGACGACATCGGCGTGCAGGTCTCCCTCTTCGTCGCCAGTATTGACCCCATCGATCTTGCCGTCTCGCCAGATGAGATCCCCGACGACCATCTGAGGAATCAGAAACGCCCCGGCTTCCTCTGCTTTACCGGCAAACCATTGATCCCAGTCTCCCCGCATCACGGTATACGCATTGTGTGGCTCGCGTGCGAATTGCTGGGTGCGAAAAACGCCGCCGAGCGAATCTTCCTCGGTCAGCATCATGAAGCGTTGCTCGATCATCGCTCGCTCGACCGGGGCTTCCTTCCAGAATTCCGGAACAAGTTCCTCGGTCGGTTGGCGGTAGATGATTCCGCCCATGACGTTCTTTGATCCGGGATATGCCCCGCGTTCAATGACAACGACTTCGAGGCCGGCTCTCGCCAGCTCCAGCGCTGCGGCAGCACCGGCTGGACCGGCCCCCACCACAATTACGTCGACTCGCTCATCCTGCATCAGTTCTCCCATTGACCTGTCGTCCGCCTGAATGGTAAGTCATACAGTCGCCCGTCCAGGCTGATGTCCGCCGGAGTAACTCAGGCGCCCTTCTTCGCTTTGATCCGTTCAATAAGCTTCGGAACGATTTCCTCAAGGTCGCCAACCAGTCCGAAGTCCGCCATCTTGAATATCGGTGCTGCCGGATCCCGGTTGATGGCGACGATGTTCTCTGAACCGACCATCCCCACGGTGTGCTGCACCGCGCCGGACACGCCGACACCAATATAAAGTTTCGGAGAAATCTTCTGTCCTGTCTGGCCCACTTGCTCATAATGAGGCCGCCAACCCAGGTCGGTCACCGCACGGGTTGCTCCGGCAGCTCCACCCATCGCGTCCGCCAGATCCTGGACTAGTTGATAATTCTCCTCGGAGCCAAGACCTCGACCACCGATCACCACGACATCAGCCGACGTCAGATCCGCTGCCTCTCCGGCGGACGACTCCAACCCTTTAATCTTCACCCGGATATCGCCTTCAGCAAACGTCAACTCAAGCGGCTCAATCTCGACTTGCCTGGACGAATCCGCCTCAGGTGCCTTGAACGCGCCGGTGTGCAACGTTGCGAATACGCACTGCCCCAATTCAGCAGTAACCTCGGTCATCATCTTGTTGCCATAGACCGGGCGCCTTGCCACCAGTAAACTTCCGTCGATCCTTAGGGCGGAACAGTCGGGCAAATGCGCTGCTCCCCGCTTCCCAGCCAGAAACGCGGCGATATCGCGACCTGCAGTCGTACCGGCAAGCAAGACAATATCCGGCTCGATCTGGTCGATTGCCTGCCCAATTGCTTTCGAGTAGCCGTCGACGGTGATCGAAGAGAGCTCAGGCGCATCAGCAGCGAGTACCCGGTCAGCTCCGTAGGATCCAAGCTGTGCGGCGCCCTCGTTGATGCCGCTGCCGATAGCCAGTGCGACGAGCGTCCCGCCTGTTTCGTCGGCCAGGGATCGCCCTGCCGCAAATGCTTCGTATGCGGTTCCCCGGAGCGTCCCCTCATGAGATTCAAGTGCGATCAGTATCGTTGTTCCGTTAGCCAACGCATCAACCTCTCTGTCTGCTGAACACATTCAGGTCGCCGAACCGGATCCTAGATGAGCCGCTTTTCCTCGAGAAAGGTCACGAGCTGATCGACGGCCTGATCCGTGTCTTCTTCCTCGACGATAATTCCCTGCGCTTCCTGCTCTTCGATAAACAGGTTACCCCAGGACACGAGCGGCGCCGTCTCTCCGCCCTCCAGGCCCAGCTCAGCACCAGTTTTCACATCGGTCTGCTTCTTTCGGGAGGCCATGATTCCCTTGAGAGATGGATACCGTGGGTCCGGCAGGCCGCTCAGGGCACAGAGGATGACAGGTGGGCTGACTTCGAGCGTCTGATGTCCGTCTTCAATCTCACGCTTCAACGTGAGCGTGTCACCTGACAACTCAAGTCCGATCAGATTGCTCACGACCGGAAGATCCAGCATCGCGGCGAGACGAGGGCCAATGTCACCGGTGGCACTATCGCTTGCTTCCTGCCCAACGAACAGCAGGTCAAATCCTTCATCTTTCAGGTAGTTAGCGAGCACCGTCGCCGTAGCCTGAGCATCGCCACCGAACAGCGCTGGATCGTCGATCACCACAGCCCGGTCGGCGCCCATCGCCAGACAACGGTTGACAGGATCGCGACCACTGCCGAGTGTCGCGACGACAATTTCGACGTCGTTTCCCGCCTCACGAAGCGCGGCGGCCGCTTCCATCCCATACAGATCGTATTCGTTTGCCACGGTCGGAGTTCCCGGCTGCAGCTGCCCGGTTCGCGGATCAAGCCGGAGAGCGTTCGGATCTGGAACTTCTTTCACCAGTACAACGATTTTCAACAGATACCTCCGATAGGATCCTGCATATTGCGCACGAGTTCTGGAGCACGCTCACCCGCTAGTCGTCCAGAGATGATTTCGCGAAGCCGGGCTTGCGGCGTTGCAGGAACGCCTCCATTCCCTCCGATTGCTCTTCACCGTTGAACGCGGCGGCGAACAGCTTCGACTCGTGAATATTCCCCGTCGCCATGGACGTCTCCATTGTCCGATTGATCAGCTTCTTGCTTGCGGCGAGCGCCTCGGGACCCTTCTCCAGAAACACCTGGGCGAGCTTTCTTGCCTCAGGCATGACCTGGTCGGCTGGGTACACGGCATTTACCAGGCCGATCTCTTTTGCTTCCTCTGCTCCGATATGTCGCCCGCTGAAAATAAGCTCCTTGGCCCGGCCGACCCCGACGATCCGCGGCATCCGCTGTGTACCGCCCCAGGCTGGCGGTATCCCCAGCCCGACTTCAGGTTGCCCGAGTTGTGCCGAATCCGCCGCGATGCGGATATCGCAGGCCATTGCAATTTCACATCCACCACCGAGCGCGAACCCGTTGATGGCCGCAATGACCGGCTGGGGCATCGATTCGATCGCATCGCACAACTTGTGGCCCCGTCGGGAGAACGCAACGGCTCCATCGTGATCTTTCTCGCTCATTTCCTGGATGTCCGCGCCGGCAATGAATGCCTTTTCACCTGCGCCAGTAAGGATCACGACCCGTACACTGCTATCGTCGCTGAGCTCGTTGATACGTTCGTGCATTTCCAGAATTAGCTCAGTCGTGAAGGCGTTGAGTGCGTCAGGCCGGTCTATCGTAACCGTCGCAATCCCATCTTCTTTTATGACTTCAATTGCCATGTAACCACTCCCCCTCAGTGCGAACTATCCGATGCTCAGCGCCTTTCGGAACCGGGCGCCGCGGTCTGAATATCGGGCTGCCTGCTCGATCAGACCAGTGCGTTCTTCGTCCGTCATGTCCCGCCGGACTTTCGCCGGCATTCCCATCGCCAGCACACCATCCGGGATCTCCGCGCGCTCCGGAAGAAGCGCACCGGCGCCAATGATACTTCCAGCGCCGACGCTCGTGAACGACATGACAATCGCGCCCATGCCGATCAGGCTTCCATTCCCGACTCTCGTGCCGTGGATAATGGCGCGGTGGCCCACAGTGACATCATCACCGAGAATGGTCGGTGAACCCTCATCCAGATGCACCATCGTGTGTTCCTGAAGGTTCGTGCGTTCTCCGATTCTGATTGGCCCGATATCGCCGCGCAACACGCAGCCAAACCAGACACTGGAACCAGCCCCGATCTCGACGTCGCCGATAATGAACGCATCCGGAGCCAGAAAGACGTCGTCTGCGATTTTTGGGTACTTGCCGTTGAACTCGTAAATATGGGCCATGCGGGTATTCCTTCCAACTCATGCGGCGCAGTGACCGCCCGGAGTGATTGCCGTTGTAGACGTCGTGCTCCTGACGTGCGAACGGCCAGGACACGATACATGTCTGGCCGTCTATCTTCAATCAGCAACGTGCTCTCGCGCCGATCACGACATAGCAACGTAACCAGTATGCAAGCGCGGGAGATGCAATGTTTCCTATCAGTCTACGCGCCAGGCTAGCAGCATAGCAAAAATGAATACCAGCTCAACGAACCCTCTTGGATACCGCTGAGGCGGATCTCATAGGACGGATAGCTCCGCGCTTGCACATCGAATATCCAACTATGGCCGTTCATGAGATTTGAACGAGCAATTTTCCTGCGTCGCAGGATAGAGTGGCGTCGCACGATCAGGGTGTCCAAGTGAGAGTTGAATTTCCAGTCAGTGAGACCGCGCTTCCGACGCAGGGTCGATACGGGGAGCTCCGACGCCAGGAACAGTCGAGAAATTGAGGAACTTGGGGATATCAATTCTGAGCAGACCATACTCGCGGTAATGTCGTCAGAACACTGACGGAAGTCGACTCGTAAATCCAGGGCGAGCCGGCTTCCGCTTGTTATGTCCGCTCAGATCTAGGCGAGGGTTTCGTAGACCTCGGATGCATCGAGTTCAACGCCCATGTCGCGAATTTCCTTCATGAGTTCGCCATCGAGGTTGTCACGAAACCCTTGAGCCTGCTCCTGGGTTTCCCAGGTGGTGACAACCGTAAGCACTCCGTTGTTGTGATTCATCCCGGCGGTCAAGGTTCCATAGCCCGGAAGTTGGCGGGCGGCAGGGTTCAATTTGGACCCAACCATCGTCTTGACATCATCCTCGCGAGAAACGTCATAGCGGCCGTTTGTGATGCGGATATACATTGACGCACTTTCCTACTCTGCGACTATACAACCGTCCTCATACCCTGGGTATTAGTTCTCATTATATCTAACACAAGAGTTGTCGACAAGCGCTGCTTCACTTTACGTAACGACGTCTATGCCTAGATGCATTATAGGCAACATTTTGTCTTGATGCTGCCATTACTTAT
>JBBDTL010000027.1:0-11816 GCA_040904465.1 Thermomicrobiaceae bacterium
CAACTCGGTCCGTTCGGCGCTGTCATTCGAGCAGGCGAGCGAGTTCAGTGTCCAACCGGTAGCACTTTTGCAACTGATCTTGCCGACGGTGTTTGGGAGCAACCCGACTGACTACTGGGGTGCCTTTTCCAGCGGGGAGATCTGGGGCTATGTCGGGGTGAGCACGCTGGTCGTGGCGGCTATCGGGCTTGTGCTGCGCCCGACCGCTCATCGGATTTTCTTTGCGGCGCTCGCAGTGCTGGCACTGATCTATGCGCTCGGCCCGGCAGTTCCAGTTCATGGCTGGTTCTACCAGTTCGTTCCTGGATTCGATCTCATTCGCGCTCCCGCTCGCGCCTACCTTTTTCTCAATCTTTCCCTGGCCGTGCTGGCTGGCCTTGCCATTTCGGATCTGTCGCGACGGATATTCAATCCCGGATTCGGTATTCAACACGTTCTCGGTCGCGGCATTCGATTCCTTCTGGTGGTTATCGGCGCATCAACATTGATCATCATCCCGTTCTTCTACACGCGGATCCTGGGCGTAAATGATCCCCCGAACCGGCCCGTGATCACGGTCGAGAATCTCTGGATGATGGTGCTGTTCCTGTCGCTGTTGCTTGGAGTCTTCTGGCTCGCCCGAACCGGCACGGTACGAGGGTCTATGCTGGGGTTGATACTTGCGGCGGTGCTCCTGCTCGATCTCTTCTCGGTGACGATGCCGTTCAATCCGTCAGAAGAAGACCTGGTCTCCGGCTATCGTGATCCCGAGGTAGCCCGGTTTCTGGAGGAAGAATGGGCCGCGCGTGGACCATTCAGGATCGATGTCAGACACCCCGGCTTGCTGCCCAACTTCGGTATGACGTCAGGAATCCACAACGCAAACGGTGTCTACGACCCGATGCAGCCCGCCGCGTATGCGACGCTGCACAATCTGCTTCAGGAACAGCCCGAGGCTCTGTCTTACAACATGCTTAACGTCCGCTACTGGGTCGCGCCCCCGGACGAGCAAGCCCCCGATGGGTTCGAGCAGGTGTTCCAGAGCGGTACCGGGAATCAGGTCTGGGAGCACGCTGACTCCTTGCCCCGTGCCTGGTTCGTCTCCGTGGTTCTCGATGTGGCACACGGCGCTCAAGGGGAAGAAGTGCGCGCGAGCGGGTTCGATCCTTCGGAGTCTGTGCTGATTCAGAGTCCGCCTTTAAACGCCGACGGAACGTCTGCTGGAGAAGCCGAGATACGTAGCTACTCGCCCGAGCGTATCGAAATAGCGGTCGATGCCGATGGGCCCGGGTATGTGGTTATCGCTGATGGTGATTATCCGGGCTGGAGCGCGGAGATCGATGGGGAGCCGGCGGAAGTCCTGACCGCGAACTACGGAATCCGGGCGATCCCGGTTCACGCCCAGAGCGAGCAAATCGAACTCACCTACGAGTCGGGTTTCGTAGTATCTGGCTTCGTCGCGGCAGGTTTCGGATTACTGATCCTGACAGGGATGGTGGCCTGGCCGCTGCTCGCCGGACGGCGACTAGCTTTCGCGGCAGATGACAGTGATAGCCAGGACTGAAGTGCTCGCGAACCTCAGGACATACTCTGGAAGTCACCCGAACGGGCCGTAGTGAACTCGGCCGAATCTTCGTCTTCATCATCTTCGGGATCATCGTCCTCGTCGTCTTTGTCCTCGTCTGCCTCGTCTTCAGGGTCGTTGCCCTCGTTGTCAAGATCCGGACGGGCTTTGTTTTTCTTATCCTGTCGAGGCTCGGCTTGCTTTTCTGTGTTTGACTGCTCCGTTTCGTCGACATCGTCGGCTATCTCTGCCTCGCCAACCTGTTGCGTGGAGGTCTGCTGGTCCTCCTGGTCAGAGGCGGAAGGCTGACCTTCATTCTGGTCATCGTTTCCGGCATCACCGGAACCACTGTGACCTTCGCCAGAGCGATCCTCCGGGTCGTTTTGCTCCTGGTTGGAGGCCTGTTCCTCGGCGTCGTTCTGGAGATTCTCGTCGGCTACGTCCTCTTGGCCGTGTTCGCTGCCGTTCCCGTTGTTAGTGTCATCGCCACCGTTGTCCAGATCAGGAGTGGCCTGCGGGGTCTGGTCTTGCTGAGATCCGGTTTCACCCTGCCCATCGGTCTTCGGATCATCCAGTTCGGCAGACTCGTCGCCGGGCGCCTCAGCATTCTCATCAGAGCCGGATGAATCGGTCTCGGCGTTCTCATCGGAACCGTTGTCCCCGGGTTCTTCTGATCCTTCGGACGGCTGCTCTTCCTGGCCGGAATTTTTATCGTCGGAGACGTCTTCCTCCGCTTCGTCCGGTAGCGGTTCCGGTGTCGGCGTCGGAGGTGGTGGAGTCCATTGCTGCTGATCGTTGGCAACGACTTCCTGACCGGAATCGTCTGGCTCGAAGGTGTCTAATTCAGCGTCACTTCGTGCACGACTCGGGGCCGGACGGTTCACCCCGCCAACCGGTTCGGGCGGGCCTTCCACTACAACTTCGCCACGAACCCTGAATTCGTCGTTGCTTTCGACGGGAGGACGCTCGGTCTCGGTATTCTCAGCTTCGGGAGTGACCGTGGGTTCCGGCCCCGGCTCCCGTGTCGGGTCCGGCTCTGTCGTCGGTTCCGGAGTCTCGATCGTTTCAGCGACCTCGGAAAGCGTCTGGGTCCCGGGCGTCTCGGAACCTCGCACTGCGAGCGTGGTGGCGCCGGCAACCAGGACGAACATCATCGCTATCGATGCCGCAATCCAGGCCATTCTGGGGATCGCCATACGGGAGGGTGCGTCAAATTGATATGCGGGCTGCGTCGGACGCCAGGCGAGGACCTGGTACTGCGCTTCGACAATCTCGTCGCGCATCTCATCAGCAGACTGGTACCGATGAGCGGCATCTTTCTGCAGCGCTTTGAGGATGATCGCTTCGACCTCACCGGGAATAGCAGGGTTGAGCATTCGGGGCGGGACAACTGGCTCCGCAATGTGCTGCAGCATGACCTGTTGGGGATCCTCATGCACGAACGGCAGGCGTCCCGTCAGCATCTCATAGAGAACAATTCCTGCTGCATAGACGTCTGCAGCGGGTCCAACTGTCAGACCCCGGGCCTGTTCAGGCGCCATGTACGCGGCGGACCCAGCAGTCGTGCCGTCTGATCTCGTGTCCAGCTCTCCGACCAATCTGGCAATGCCGAAGTCGGTGAGTTTAACGGTGCCGGACTCGTTGACCATGATGTTCTGTGGCTTGACGTCCCGATGAATGATGCCCTGTTCGTGGATGCTGGCGAGTCCAGCGAGGAGCTCGCTGGTTACATCCAGCGCGCGCACCAGGCCGATGCGTTGCCCGAGAATTTCCTGTTTCAGAGAATGCCCGTCAACCCACTCCATTATGAGGAATGGACGGCTGCCTTTTGCCCCGCCATCGAAGACGGCGACGACATTCTGGTGGCTGACTGCTGCGGCAATCCGGGCTTCGCGAAGAAACTGTTCGTGCTCGCTCTGCTCGACTTCCTTCCCGGAGGAATGAAGCAGCTTTATCGCGACATGACGGTCGAGAACGAGATCGAGCGCCAGCCAAGTTTCCGCGTACGAGCCCGCTGCAAGCTGCCTGAGAAGCTGATAGCGATTCGCAAGTAGTTGTTGCGAAGAATTCATAGTGCCCCACGTCTGACATGATGCAAAGATAAGTGATTCAAGATCCTGGAGCGGCAGCTCTGGGCAGTCGGTCCCCAATGCCCCGCGTCATCGTGAATGCAGAACGCATGCCATCACCTAAAGGATACACGACATCGCGCCGATTGTTTAGAATTCAGAGGCTACAGACTACCACAGGTTCTGATTTTTCTCGACATCGGAGTGGCCGCTTGCTGGAATCTGCACTTGAATTTGAACATCGACTGGAACTCGATCGCATCGCACAAACGATCCTTTCACGCGGTCCGAGCCTGGCATTTACCGGCGCCGGTATCTCGACTGAATCTGGCATTCCGGATTTTCGCGGACCGAGCGGTCTCTGGAAGCGAACGGCTCCGACAGGCTTTCGAGATTTCCTGAATGATCCGGCGGTTCGAGCTCGATACTGGGAGCGCCGCCGGGAGCGGTATCCTGAGCTCGCTTCGAAACTGCCGAACGTCGGTCACCAGTCTTTGCAGCAACTCATGACATCCGGCGTCCTCGATCTGATCGTCACGCAGAACATCGATGGTTTGCACCAGAAGGCTGGTGTTGAATCGGATCGGGTAATCGAACTCCACGGCTCGTCTCATCAGATCCGGTGCCTCTCCTGCCGCAGCGTATTTGCCGCTGATTCGGATGAGATCGACTTCGATGCGCCTATCCCGGGCTGCCCGCGGTGCGATGGGATTCTCAAAGAGGCGACGATCTCATTTGGTGAACCACTTATCGAAGAGGACCTGCGGCGAGCACTTCGTCTGGCTGAAGAAGCAGGGATGGTGCTGGTCGTTGGATCGTCACTGACGGTGAACCCCGCGTCGCGTGTTCCGCTGGTAGCCGCCAGACATGGCGCCTCCGTCGCAATTATCAACAACGAAGAGACGCCGCTGGATCGCTACGCGGAGTATCTGGTGAGGGCACCGGCTGGCGCCTCGCTCAGCTACCTGACCAGACAGGTGCTTGCGGGGGTCTGACGTTCCCAAATGCAAAACGAGAACAGGGCCACATTTGTGGCCCTGTTCTGCATCTGCTCCGTAAATGGGTGGAATCTGCGCCGAGATTACCGGGCGTAGAACGCGATAATCTGATCGACATCCACCGGAATACCGAACTCTTCGGGGTTTGGCTCACTGACCATGCGGCCCTGAGCGCCGGTCCCTTCCCGGGTAAGCCAGGACGGAACGCGGTTGTTAGAATCTTCCAGTGCCTCGATAACCGACGGGATTTCCTGCGCCTTCGGACGAAGCTTCAGGGAATCTCCGGGCTTCACCCGATAGGATGGAATGGTGACGCGCTTGTCGTTGACCAGGACGTGACCATGGTTGACGATCTGGCGGGCCATCGGGCTGGTTGGCGTAAAGCCGAGCCGATAAACGACGTTGTCGAGACGTGATTCCAGCAGCTTCAGGAGCGCATCGCCGGTTGGATCGGCGGATCGCTGCGCGTCGGCAAACGTGTTGCGGAACTGCTTCTCGAGCATCCCGAAGAACCGCTTCAGCTTCTGCTTCTCGCGGAGCTGGCGTCCATACTCGCTTACGCGGCGCTGCGGCATTCGCCGGCGACCACCGGGCTGCACATTCAGGCGGCGCTCCAGTGACCGGGAACGTGTTCCGGTCAGATTAACGCCTTCTCGCCTGGAAAGCTTGTGTTTAGAACCTGTGTAGCGTGCCATGCTCCTCCTTGTGGACCTGCTGATTCGTTGAAATCTGCTATTTCTATCGCAATATGTCTGAGAATCCCCCCACCGTTCGGTGGGCATGCAGCCGCGCATGATCGTTCTCGATCACGCTGATTATTGCACATTCGGGTTGTTCGACCAACTCTCTGTGATTGATAGGGGGTACCAGGAAGAATGCATCCGGAGGGTCGAAGGCCTGAGGCAATGCCGGACGTGCCAGTCGATCGTCGAATGGGGCGACCGGGACCGGCCAGTTCGGCCAGTCCCGGTGTCGTTCGTGCTTCGTGGGATCTACTGTTCGAGCCAGACGTTCCAGTACGGCACGCCGCGCTGGAGCTGCTGGGTGAAACCGCCGACGTCCATCGACCAGACCGCGATGACACTGGAATCACCAGTCTTGACTGCAGGAACAGTGTCGTAGGCGCGTTGCTGGATCTGATCCCAGAGTTCCAGGCGCGTATCGAGATCCACTTCGCTCAGGAACTGCTCAGCGAGATCAAGCGCCTCAGGGTCACTCCACCAGCCAGGGTAAACGTTCATCTGGCCAACGTACGTGATCTGGCTTGGATCGGGGACGAACCCGTGTCCAGTGACAAAGATGTCCCAGGCTTCCGGATCCGCCCGGCGTTCAAGAACTGTCGCCCAGTCGTAGATCTGGAAGTCAACCGTGAATCCGGCGTCTTCCATTTGCTGAACGGCCACGACGGCGGCGTTGTACATGTATGAGTATTCTTCAGTTGCCATGAAGCGGACTGGAGTTCCGTCATAGCCCGCTTCTTCGAGATACTGTGCTGCCAGTTCCGGATCAGCGATGTTGTAAAGCTCTTCGCCGACGGTGGAATGCCACGGAGTCGGTTCCATCATCAGCGACGGGTCGAGCTCAACGAAGTCGCCGCCGCCACGGGATGCCTCGAGAATCGGTTGATGATCAAGACATGCCTGGAACGCCTTGCGCATCAGTTCATCGCCCATCATCGGCGATTCCCAGTTGAGGAAGAAGACATCCCACTGGCTGGGAGGCAGAATTTCAACCCGAAGCGTTTCATCGTCAACCAGCGACTCGTAGTGGTCGTTCCCCAGTTGCATGGCGATGTGATAGTCGCCGGCCTGCATACCGTTAACCCGGGAACTCTCGTCCGGGACTGGAACGAACTCGATTTCATCAGCGTAGGCATATTTCTGACCTGCGTAACCGTTCGGCCCGCCCTCGACGGCGGCGTAATCCTCAAACCGCTCGAAGAGTATACGAACGTCAGGCTGATGCTCAACGAACCGGTATGGTCCGGTACCGATGAACTCGGTCAGTGGGTCGTCGGAAGCTTCCTCCAGCACGGACTGCGGATAGATCACGCAAGCCTGGGTGTTGCTTGACAGCGCAACCAGGATCGTGCCGTACGGGGTGCTGGTCGTCCACTCGACAGTGTAGTCGTCGACGGCAGTGATCTCGTCGGTCACGTCCATGATGTTCTGTCCGACGCCACTGATGCGTCCCCAGCGCTCGACCGAAGCGATCACATCGTCCGCGGTCATTTCGTCGCCGTTGTGGAATGGAACGCCCTGACGGAGCGCGAACGTGTGGACGGTACCTTCGTCGTTGGCCTCATAAGATTCCGCCAGCATCGGGACGGACTCGTAGTTCTCGTCATAGGCAACCAGCGTCTCGTACATGCAATAGCCGATTTCCGCGGTGAGCCCAGCGGTAGTCTGGTGTTCGTCAAGGGTACTCGGCTCACCAATCGCGGCGACGCTCAATCTACCACCGTACTGGCCTTCGCCTTCGCCGGTTGCTTCAGTGTCTTCTTCGTCCTCTTCCGGCGCATCCTCTTCTTCGGGATCTTCTTCCTCTTCCTCAGTCGGTTCCTCTTCTTCGGCTTCTTCCTCGGTAGGCTCTTCTTCGTCCTCAGCTTCACTGCCGGGATCCGTCGTCTCTTCGTCCTCGTCAGCAGTATCCTCACCGTCTTCATCGGACTCGCAGGCTGCGAGCAATGCGGCGATTGTCGGTGCGCTCACTCCGAGCACAACAGCTCGCTTGAGCAAGCTACGACGGCTCAATGGCGCCGTTTCCGCAGCGTGAAGAAGTTCGTCCAGCGGTCGATTGCGATCCATCATCTCTCCCTCATATACTGCCCCCCGGTGAACCGGGCGGGACACGAAACGTAATAATGCAGATTCAATAGCACCGTGCCTGGCGCCTTCGGTGCTGATCGAGTACTGAGTACCTCTGCACGCTATCTCGCTTTTGGTCCGGTGTCAAGTCCCGAAACACCCATTTGCCCATCAGTGCGCGGCATCCGGGAGTCACCGGCCAGTCACATGGGATTTCAGCGCAGATAGTCGGAACGGCCGACTGCGAAGTTCGTCAATTGCTGAGCGCCTTCCGGCTCATTCCGGGTAAAAAACGCTATACTGGTCACGATGAATTGGACATTGAATCGGAAGTGAATCACCTGATGGATCAGCACAGCGGATCGCGTTCCAAACCCGGGCTCGTACTCTTTGATCTGGACGATACCCTCTGCGATCACGAAGGCTCGCTCCGTGTCCGATTGCGAGCATCGTTTGCGGCAGCCTTCAACGGGTCGCCTCCCGATTACATTGAGCGAATCGTCGAAGAGTCAATTGAGCGATCGGTGTTCGGAACGGATCATTTCGCCGAGATCCTCGAACCGCACGGGGTGACAGCACCAGAACGCCTGAAAGCTGCGGAAGATGTCTATGTCGGAGATCGCTTTCGTGGTCTGCAGCTCTATCCTGAGGCACGGGATGTTGTTGAGTACGTCCGGAAGCAGACTCGCATTGGCATGATTACCAACGGCCCGAGTGATATTCAGCGGCAGAAGATTGAACTGCTGGAGATTGGCGATCTGTTCCCGTTCATCCTGGTCTCTGAAGAAGTGGAGATGTGGAAGCCGGACCCGCGTATTTTCCAACGCGCGATGGAGCTTGGCCAGGCCGAGCCCGCTGAGACCGTCTACATCGGCGATAACCCGGGACATGATATCGCAGGGGCGAAGGCATCGGGAGTGACGAGTATCTGGGTCAATCGATCTGAGCGGGAATGGCCAGGTGATGAGCGCCCGGATTTCGAGATCAATAACCTGAGACAGATCGTCAGTATCCTGTCGCTCGAATAGCCCATATTTCCGATGTTCGAGATCTCAGGATATCGATACAATTCCTTTGGCGCGAATGAGTGTAGCGTTTGACATAACCCTCGAGCAATTGCGGGTCAGTGGAAGTGACAATCTGAATGAACCCGATGCGACCTCCCGGAATGATTCTGGCATTCTCGCTCACCCTCGGTATTCTCATCGTCGTGATTGGAATTCTGATGGTTCAGTCGCGCGACTCCGATAGTGACGCTTCGCCGACAGTAACTCCGGAAATAGCTGGGTCCGACGAACCAGAACCGACGGCAAATTCCAGCGACAGCAGTGAACTACAACTCGAGGCGGAGGCCACAACGCCGGAAGCTGGGGTGGAGCCGACGGTGACTCCAGATTCTGCGAGCCCAGAGCCCGTGAGCACTGAAGTCGCTGAAGTGCCGCAACAGGAGCCACTGACTGAAGATGAGTTGCAACAGTATCAGCCGAATGAACTCGGCCAGGTGATGGTTCTGATGTATCACCGAATTGCAACCGAGGTTAGCCCTGAAGACGTCTGGTCACGGACGCCGGATCAGTTCCGCAGTGATCTGCAGTGGCTCTACGACAACAACTTCTACATCATCCCGATACGGGATTACATTCGCAATGAGATCAACGCCCCGGCTGGCAAGCGTCCTGTCGTACTGACGTTCGACGACGGCACAGACGGGCAGTTCCGCCTGCTCGAAGCTGACGATGGCAGCATGGTGATTGATCCGAATTCTGCTATCGGAATTCTGGAGGAGTTTCTCGCCCGCTATGACGATTTCGGCCGAGGCGGTCTCTTCTCGATACTCCCCAACGCACCGTTCGCCTGGCCGGATGCGGAAGATCAACGACAGTATGCGGAACAGAAGCTCCAGTGGATGCTGGAAAACGGATACGAGCTGGGCAACCATACGGTCGGCCACATCAACATGATCGAGAGCGACGACGAAATGATTAAATCCGAACTTGCCCGTGCTGAGGATATGATTACCGGTTTCGCCCCGGAAGCTGAGATCTCAGTGCTCGCGGTACCGTTCGGTATGTACCCTGAAGGGGGCGATACGAGCATCTTCGAGGGCTGGGAATTCGAAGGTCGCCAGTATGAGCTTGAGGGCGCACTGATGGTCGGCGCCGAGCCTGCTCCTTCTCCGGTCCATATCGACTTCGACCCGATGTGGATCCCGAGGATCAACGGGGACGACAGCGAGCTCGGGCGATGGTTCAGTTTCGCGGAAGAAAACCCCGGTATAATCTATGTCAGCGACGGGAACCCTCACACGGTGACCGTACCCGCAGAGACTCATCCCTGGCTGGTTGATACACTCAATGCGGATTTAGATGAAAGCAAGACGATCATCCGCTACTAGCGCACGAGCCCGCGAAGCCCGATAGGAGGCGATTAGCTTGTCGACAGACACACGACGCATCATCATGGCGGACGAGCTGGGGTACTGCTGGGGAGTGCGGCGCGCTCTCGATATCATCGAAAAAGCTGGTAAACCAGAAGATCCCGTAGCCACGGTCGGCGACGTCATTCATAACCCGCAAGTGGTCGACAGGCTGCGCTCCCAGGGCATCCAGACTGCCGGCACCGTTGAAGAGGCAGCCAGTCGTGGTTTCAAACGTGTGGCGATTACCGCCCATGGCGCAGGACCCGAACGGGCCGAGGAGGCGAAATCCCGCGGGATGGAGCTGATCGACACCACCTGCCCGCTGGTGACCAAGGTTCAGCGACTGGCGCAGAAGCTCGTCAAGCAGGGTTACTATATCGTCGTCTACGGCGATCATTTCCATCCGGAGGTTCGCGGCATCATTAGCTGGTCGGGTACCACCCGCGCTGTTGCCGCCAAGAAGGTCGCTGATCTGCCCTGGAATGCTCCACGTGGCGCCAGCGGTGAGAGTATCGAGGCCCCACCGCGCAAGGTGGCCGTCATGAGTCAGACAACCAAGATGGTCGAGGAGTTTCTGGCGTTTACGCGGGAACTGACCGACATGGTTGCCCGTGAAGGCGGCGAGATTCGAGTCTGCAATACCATTTGTGAACCGACCTATGAGCGTCAGAACGCGCTCAAACGTCTGGCGAGCCAGGTAGATCTGATTCTGGCAGTCGGTGGAAAGAAGAGCTCGAACACGGCCCGTCTGGCTGAGGTTGGCCGTGCTTTCGGTGTGGAGAGTTACCACGTCGAGAGCAGCGAGGAGATCGATCCAGACTGGCTGGCTTCCGTGGAGAACGTCGGGGTAACAGCCGGAGCCTCAACTCCGGACGATGTAATCGAAGAGATTATTGGACGGCTAGCCGGGTTGGGCTTTGAGCCCCCGGCGAATGGGATGAAGCCGGTGAATCTCGATGAAGTGCCGAGCTATTAGCACTTTCTGACGCGCGTGTATCGGAATTGAATTACAGTTGGTGAGGCGGCGAATCTGGCCGCCTCGTTCATTTATGTATGATAGCGGGCTATGCGGACGAACGCGACGGGATGAGACATGTCCAGGGTGCCAGCGAGCTCACAAGGCATTGAAAAGCGACTATCGACGATTCCAATGCTTGTTATTTCTGCGACGCTCTACGGGCTACTGGCTATGATCATCCGCAGATGGCCGGTGACCCGGACCGATCTGCATGTCACGCAAACTCTTCAGGCAAATCACCATCCCGAACTGGAACGCGTGCTGTCGTTCGTGAGCTGGTTCGGCTTCAGGCCGCAAAGCCTGCTGCTGCCGTTCGGAGTTATCGGCACCTTCTGGGGGATCGGCCGGCGACTGGAAGCAGTTCTTCTCTTCGCGGGCTGGTGGAGCAGCATGCTTAGCTACCTCACCAAACAACTGATCCGTCGACCGAGACCGGACGCCACGGTCGTTCGTGTAGTTGTGGCCAAGATCCGGGATACGAGCTTCCCGAGCGGCCATGTCGTGCACTATGTGACGTTCTGGGGCATGGTCGCCTACTTGCTCGGTTTCCGGTCACGGTCGCCCCTCGCTCGCTGGTTTGGCCGGCTGGTGATTGTCCCGATTCTGGCGCTGGTTGGACCCTCCCGGATCTACCTGGGGCATCACTGGTTTACCGATGTGCTGGGGTCATATCTTCTGGGAAGTGCCTATCTCGCGGGGCTGATTGAAGCGCATTCCCTGCTTCGGCAGGACGAAAATGAACAAATGCGCAGTCCCAATGGCTGGCGGGCAGGGGCGAGCCAGTGGCTGCAATGATCATCGCGCATCGAGGGGGAGCGCCACACCTGGGAGAGAATACCTCGATGGCCTTCGAACATGCCCTGACGAGCGGAGCCGACATGCTGGAGATGGATGTCCAGCGCACTGCTGATGGTCACCTCGTTGTCATCCATGATTCCTCCGTGGTGCTCGGGAGTGGCGTG
>JBBDTL010000028.1:0-1930 GCA_040904465.1 Thermomicrobiaceae bacterium
GATCGGCGATGATGCGCGTTCTGGAGATTGCCAGCGGGCTGGGAATCTCCCTGACGTTCGATCCCAACCCGCGGCGCAAATCCTGGCCGGATCCCGAGAACGCCCCGCAGACGATGCTGCCGTTCATCCGTTCGGCTTCGATTCTCAAGCTCGGAGTTGGCGAGCCTGATACTCTGGGAATGACTATCGGCCAGATCCGTTCAGAGCAGCCCACTGATTCCGTACTGGTCCTTACAGACGGCTCAAATGGTTGCTGGTACTGGTATGGTGAGGCGGCTTCGGAGCCGGTTCCGTCGGTCGCGGTAGAGTCGGTTGATTCGACGGGGGCAGGTGACGCGTTCGCGGCTGCGCTCACGCTACGGTTCGTGGAAGCAGGCCGTCACATTGGTAGATCCGACGTCGAATACACAACTGTCGTGGGAGCATTGACGACAACTCGACAGGGCGCCATGGACGCTTTGCCCGACGCTTCGGCCGTGAACGACTACCTGAGAGAAATCTGACGGGCGACTTGCCTGATACCGGGGGAGAGTGACAGCAACAATGTTCGAAGATCCGACAGCTATTTCACTGGGTCCACTGACGATTCAGTGGTACGCCATATTTATCATGACCGGGGCTGTGCTCGGAAGCATTCTGGCTGGGCGCCTCGCTGCGTTTCGCGGTCTGAAGGCCGACGCGATCTTTGATATCGCGATGGTCGCAGTAATTGTCGGTGTAATCGGCGCCCGTCTCTATTTTGTCATGCTGGAATGGGACTACTACGGACAGAACCTGCTTCAGATTCTGAACATGCCACGAGGCGGCCTGTCGATCCACGGCGGGATCATTTTCGGCGCCACGGCGATCATACTCATGACCTGGCGAATGAAGGAGCCAGTACTTTCCTGGCTCGACATCACTGCTCCCGGCGCCGCGCTCGCTCAGGCGATTGGGCGCTGGGGAAACTATGCGAACCAGGAAGCCTTTGGTTCACCGACCGACCAGCCCTGGGGTATTGAAATCCGACCGGAGAACCGGCCGGCCGAATTCGCCGACCAGACTCATTTCCATCCCACATTTTTTTACGAATCGGTATTGAATCTGCTCAGCGCAGCGCTGCTCACCTTCCTCATCGTCCGCTACTCCGACCGGGAATGGATGCGGGCGGGCGACATTCTGGGAATTTATCTGATTGCCTATGGGATTATCCGGCTGCCGCTTGAATGGCTCCGGACGGACAGTCTCTATATCGGTCCGCTCCCGGCAGCCTACTGGCTCAGTGGCGCACTGATTCTGGGAGGGATTCTGGTGTTAATTCTGGCGCGAACCGTGTTCAACGGAACGAAATTCGGAGAGTCTACGAACGCCGGAGCTAAAAAGAAGGCGGCCTGAAGCAAGCCGGCTCCCGGACTCGCCCCTCTCACCGGTGAGAGAGGGGCGAGGAGACTGCCTACGGTTCGAACTCTTCGCTCTCGCCTGACTCATCGATCTCGGGATCCGCGAGCCGTGCTCGCATACGTTCCCGGCGAGTCTTGCGACGGCGCGTTTGCTCTTCCTCTTCGATCTCGAGTGATTGCTCGTCCCAGTAAAGCTCATAGTCGGCGATGTGAACCGTGTCTCCAGGCTGAATGCCGATGTCCTCCAGCGCTTCAGAGATGCCTGACGAGTCCAGAACACGCTGGAATCGCTCGGCCCCCTCTTCGTTGGCAAAGTCGGTCATCCGCGTGAATCGCTCGATGCGCGGGCCATGAACTGCAAAGTGCCGAGCAGAGAGCTGTTCGACTTCCCAGTGCTCATCGTCTTCTTCCGGTAGCGTGTAGACCACGCGATCTTCCGGGGCAACCTCCGGTTCGGGCATCGGCAACTCGGCGACAGCCTGACCGACTGCCTGCATAAGCTTGTCAACACCCTGACCCGTAACTGCCGATATGGGGAATAGCTGAAACCC
>JBBDTL010000029.1:0-1925 GCA_040904465.1 Thermomicrobiaceae bacterium
CGGTGAGGTCGGGATTTCGGAATGTTTGCGTTATAATATGCAGCACACATCGATACTGCGATTCTCATCGGCGCGGCTTCCCTATCGTCAATTCATTACGCCGCCATATCCGATGCCTCAACGCGGATAGGAATGCTCGGCGTGACAGTCGCCACGACAGACCAACTTAAAAACCTCATCGAAACCTACCAGCGCCATCGCAGTAACTATCGCGCTGGTGGGATTAGCGAATTTCAACTCCGCATGCAGTTCGTTGATCCGCTCTTTATCGCGATGGGCTGGGATGTCCGCAACGAGCGGGGCTACGCGGAGGCATATAAGGATGTCGTGCATGAGGATGCGGTGACGGTTGGCACCGCGACGAAAGCACCTGACTACGCGTTTCGCGTCGGCGGCGGGCGCAAGTTCTTTCTCGAAACCAAGCGACCGTCGATTGATATTACGAGTGAACCTGAGCCTACATACCAGCTCCGTCGGTACGCCTGGTCCGCCAAGTTGCCGCTCAGCATCCTGACCAATTTCGAGCACCTGGCGGTCTACGACACGAGAGTCAAGCCGAACCAAAATGACCCGGCCTCGACCGCGCGAGTCATGCTCATTCATTACACCGAGTACCTCGATCGCTGGGATGAGATTGCAGGAATCTTCGGGCTGGAATCGATACGGATGGGCTCTTTCGATGAGTATGCCGAATCGGCACGTACCAAACGCGGGACCGCCGAAGTTGATGATGCCTTCCTGGCGGATCTCGAACACTGGCGAGAGATGCTGGCGCGGAATATTGCGTTACGGAACGGAGGACTGACACAACGCGAGCTGAACTATGCGGTCCAGATCACCATCGACCGTATCATCTTCCTGCGCATCTGCGAGGACCGTGGCATTGAGGAATACGGGCGGCTCCAGCAACTCCAGAGCGGCCACAATCTCTACGGTCGGCTTCAAGACCTCTACCGCCAAGCTGATGAACGGTACAACTCCGGGCTGTTTCACTTCCGCGCGGAAAGCGGTCGTGGTGGTGAACCGGACGAACTTACAACGTCGTTGTGGATTGACGACAGCGTCCTTAAAGACATCTTCAAGAATCTGTACTACCCGCACAGTCCGTATGAGTTCTCGGCATTGCCCGCCGACATCCTTGGACAGATCTATGAACGGTTTCTCGGTAGCGTGATTCGCGTCGGTCCTTCTGGTAAACGGGCGTGGGTCGAAGAGAAGCCGGAAGTCCGCAAGGCGGGCGGTGTTTACTACACGCCGACATACATCGTTGACGATATCGTTGAACATACAGTCGGTAAGCTACTGGAAGGAAAGACAGCGCGGCAAGTTGCCCGGCTGAAGATTCTTGACCCAGCGTGCGGATCCGGCAGCTTCCTAATCGGTGCTTATCAGTACCTGCTCGACTGGCACCAGGATTGGTACGTTGAAGACGGGCCAGAGAACCATTCGAAAGTTCTCTATCAAGGGCAGGCCGGTGAGTGGCGGCTAACTACCGCAGAGCGTCGCCGAATCCTACTCAACAACATCTACGGTGTGGATATCGACCAGCAGGCGGTCGAGGTTACTAAGCTGTCGCTGCTCTTGAAAGTGCTGGAAGGTGAGACCGGCGAATCGCTCACGCGGCAACTTCAGTTCTCCTATAAGGAGCAAGCGCTGCCCGACCTGCGAAAGAACATCAGGTGTGGCAACTCACTGATCGGACCAGACTTCTACCAGAACACGCAACTTGGGCTTGTTGGGTTCGACGAAGAGGAGCGCCACCGCATCAACGTCTTCGATTGGAAAAACGAGTTTAAGGACATCTTCGACGGTAATAACCCCGGTTTCGACGCCGTGATAGGTAATCCGCCATACATTCGTATTCAGCAGATGCGAGAGTTCGCTCCGAACACACTGGATTACTACAAGGCGCACTACCGCGCCGC
>JBBDTL010000030.1:0-2792 GCA_040904465.1 Thermomicrobiaceae bacterium
AATCCCTGTGTCCCGGCGATGATATCAGTGACTCGGCAATGGCGCGACAACTTGCCTCGACATCTGTTGATAATCGACCTGAGATTCGTAAAGTATTGAAATACAGCTGCTCAACCAGGGCAGAGAGGACCAGCTCGGGATGAAACCTGATACTGCCGTTCTGGCGTCGCTGGGGTGTTCCGCCCCGGAAACCGGAATAGCCAGGTGATATTAATCACTGCCGGAGTGCATTGTCGAAGAACGTAACCAGCCGTTCGGCGTACTCATCGGGAGCAATCTGATAGGCGTCGACATGTCCAGCGCCGGGCACCCACCAGACATCAACGTTCTCCCCGGCTGCCGCGAGATTGCGCTCGCTATGGCTGGGAGGAACGGACTCGTCATCCAGGCCATGTATGAGGAGCACCGGTGAATCGTCGATCAGGGCAATCGCGTCGACAGGCCGAGCGTCGTCTAACTGTGCCCCGGCACGCCATTCGGCGATCTGCCGGGCAGCGGGTCCAAACGGGAAGGCAGGGAGTCCGATGTACCGCTCGAAGCTGGAGTCAATCACACTGTCTCCGTCACTGAATGCTCCTTCCGCGGCGATCGCCCTCAGGCGCGCATCGAGCGCACCTCCGAGAATTGCCGTCGCTCCGCCGAGCGACGAACCATAGACGCCAATTCTCTCCGGATTGACCCCGGGCCGGCTGGCGAGGAAGTCGACGGCGCTGACAAGATCGAGCCGTTCCTGGGCACCCAGCGTGGAGTAGACGCGATCGCCGTACTGATCCGGATGCCTGGCGTTGTACGTGAGTACGTGGAACCCGGCATCGTTCAGGAACAGAGCATGCGGGAGCATCTGATCCTCTCCCTCGCTGAACCCGTGGAGCAGGATAACTGCCGCGTCGCCAGTACCGGCAAAGAACCGGCCATCTAGCTCGATCCCCGTCTGACTTTCAAACGAAATCGACTCCGCCTGCAGTTCAGGGTAATCGTTCAACGTGCTGGCGCTTCCCCCGATATCAGGTCTCAGCGCACGTTCTGATGCGACCCATCCCACGGCGCCGACAATGACGAGAAGTAGCAGAAGGACAGAGATAAATGCTAGCCCGGTTGTGCGAACCAGGCGAGTCTTCGATGCATGTCTGCTGGTGCGGTACATTTACGGTTTCCCGTCAATATGCGGCAACAAGCAACATAATACCATTCTCCACTCTGCTCCGCGCTTCCTTGCCCGATTCGTTTCCGGGTGTAGAGGCGAACTGATTGGCGCCCTTGCCATCTTGGCACACCGGTGTTATTCTAGGTGTACCTACATACTGTACGGTCACTATCTGACCACGGGGGAAACGGGGACCGAGAATGACGATCAACGCAGAAAACAATCGTGATTATGATCTGGTCAACCGCTATGCTGCCCGCGTCCGATCCCGGCACGCGGATGTTCTGATGCCGGCGCGCAACGCTCGCCGTTCTCATGGAATTCACACGTTCGGGCGACGGCCGGTATCTCGCAGGCGCATCGGATCGATCCGCTCTCGCCAGGCGATTACCACGCTGATGGCAACAGCAATCATGGCGACTTCGGCTCCGGCGGTAGGCGCGAGTTCCTCCTCCAGCTATGAAGTTCAGGAGGGGGATACGCTAACTCAGATCGCGGCGAACCACGGTCTGACTGTCGATGAGCTGGTGCAGCTCAACAACGTTGAAGATTCCAACCGAATACTGGTTGGCGCTCAGCTCCTTCTCGATGAGCAGGCTCAACAGAACGGGTCAGCAGAGGGCCTGGATGATGTTCAGGTTGGCGACACCGTTTATGAGATCCGGGAAGGCGATACGCTCACAAGTATCGCGCTCGAACACAGTGTGATGCTGAACGAGCTGCTGGCGGTCAACGACATCGACAACGTCGATTACCTGCAGGTGGGCGACTTTCTGATTATCCCGACCAGTTCGGATCAGAATGCTGACGTGCCCGCCGGCACCGACCCGATTGTCGAAGACGTTTCGGATGATCCAGACTACATTGTCGCCCTGCACCTGGTTGCCCGCGGGGAAACCCCGAGTGAGATCGCGCTGCGATATGGCATCACGGTAAGTCAGTTGATGCAGGCGAATGGTCTGGCTGAAACAGACATGATCATGCGCGGATCGATGCTGAACATCCCGGATGCGAGCTGGACTCCTGGTTCTTCCACACCTCAGGTAAAGGACTCCGCCAGTGCAAATACCGGCTCACAACTTCAGGGGATGCCGGCACTGCAACAATCGCTTTCGCTGAGCTGCGAATCGGCAGCACTCAGCATCGCGACCGCCTACTGGGGCCATCAGGTTTCTGAGTGGGTATTCATTGAAAACATGCCATACGACGCAAACCCGCACCGTGGTTTCCGGGGAAACATGAGCGGGGCGTTCGGTGGTACCGACAACTACGGCGTCTATGCCAAACCGCTCTCGGCAATGCTGGCGAACTACGGCTTTGTGGGAGAAGAGTTCTACACGATGGGGGACCCGCAGCCGCTCAAGGAGCGGATCGATCAGGGCCAGCCGGTGCTCGTCTGGATGACCAGCGGCGCATCGCAGCAGTCCCGCTCCTACGAGTGGCACCAGGGAGAACGCTTCTCGCTCACGCCACAGCAACATGTGGTGGTTGCCTACGGATACGATGAGAACAACATCTACGTATCCGACCCTGGCACCGGGCAGTATCAAACCTTCTCCTGGGATGCGTTCACGCAGTCCTGGGGCCAGTTCGACGGCATGTCGATGGCGGTCTACCCGAAGGGATAGGGGCCTGAATCGGGGGGGGG
>JBBDTL010000030.1:2802-4737 GCA_040904465.1 Thermomicrobiaceae bacterium
CCCCCCCCCCCCGGGGCGGGTTTTCTGCCTTCCGGCGAAACGCATATATGATCTGATAGACTCCGGGCGCGTGAATCCCCCAGCGCAATGTGAACGCATTGCGGACATCATTTGTGAACCTATGTGAGCCCGTATGCCGGCTTTGTCAGGTACTGATGGATCTCTCCTTACAGCTCACAACGCTTATCCTGATGTTCATCGCCAACGCGGTCTTCGTTCTGGCCGAGTTTTCCTTTGCCTCTATTCGGCGAGAGCGAATCGCAGATCTTGCTGAGCAGGGCGAAGGCTGGGCGGTGGCGCTACTACGGGCAATCGACAATCTGGAACGGTACGTACCGGCCATCCAGCTCGGCGTTACCATGTCCAGTATTGCGCTCGGCTGGGTAGGTGTGCCGGCACTTGCACAGCTGATGGAGCCCGGCCTTGTGTCGATGTTCGGTGAGACCTTCGGATCGATCAGCTCCGGAGCTATCGCGCTGGGGATCGCATTCCTCCTGCTGACCCTCATCCATGTCGCCCTGGCTGAGCTGGTGCCGAAATCGGTTGCGCTGGAGTATCCAGAGCCGGTCGCGCGTGCGGTCTTGGGTCCGGTCCGGCTCACGTTGAATCTCTTTCGTCCGCTGAATTTCATCATCCGCCTGACTGCCGGACGCCTTCTGGCGTTCGCTGGTGTCCCGCCGGCAGTGGGTGCGGGCCGCATATATACCGAAGATGAACTGCGCAATATCGTCGAGGCCAGCCGGATTGGCGGTGAGCTCCTCAAGACCGAAGAGGAGATCATCCGGCGAGCGTTCGTCTTTCATGACTACACCGCCGAGAGCATCATGGTTCCCCGGACCGAGCTGATCGCGCTCCCGTTGCAGGTGACCTGGGACGAATTGCTGGATACGATGTCCAGATACCGGTTTGGCCGGTACCCCGTGTACGAGCGGGACATTGACGACATTCAGGGCGTGCTCTACGTCAAGGAGCTCGCTCCGATGCTCGCCACCGCGACCCCCGGAGAGACGCCCGATATCTCCGAGCTGATTCGACCGGCTTACACGGTTCCTGCCTCGATCGCGATCGACGCGCTGCTGGAGGAGATGCGAACACGTGGGACGCATCTGGCGATAGCGGTTGATGAGTATGGCGGGACTGCTGGCATGGTGACGCTGGATGACATTCTGGAGCGGGTGCTGGGCGAGGTGCCGGATGAGTTCGAGCGAACCTCTCCCGATATTGTGGCCGAGCCGGACGGCTGGGCGCGGGTTGATGGTTTGACGCTGCTGTCTGATGTCAACGACTACTTCGAGCTGGAGCTGGAAGCTGACGAGACGAATACCATCGGCGGATTCGTCTTCTTCGAGCTCGGCCATCAACCGAAAGTCGGCGACACGATCATTATTGAGGGCTATGCCGTGCGCGTGGAGCGGCTGGATGGGCTTCGTATCAGCGAAGTGCGGTTCATCCCGGCCGAGATGCCGGACGATGATTCCGTGGATGATGACGGATCTGGAATGCCTGTCGAGCGGTAGCACAGAGGTTCATCCTCAGTGTCCGTGATGCAACTTACGGCAGGTAACCTACCGCGTTGCGATCCGGTTCATCCCCTGCATGGCGGCCCCGGATCAGGAGCTGCCCGGCCGGTCGGTCAGAATCATCATGATCAACGTCTGCTCGTCATAAACGTTCGCCACGATCTGGATCGAGGCGACATCGCTCTCCGCGGTCATCTCGTGCCCACCGACTCGTGTGATCGCCCAGCCAGCCGCTTCCATTGCCCCGCGGTAGAAGCCAATGATCTCGTCCGCGCTGTCGCTGTCGCCGTCGAGCAGGAGCGTCCCCCCGTTCTCGATACGAGATGCGTGCGCTTCGAAATCGAGCGCTTCACCATTGCGGAACGACGGCACCCCGACTTCCTCCCAGATCTCGATCATCTCCAGCTCATCGGCG
>JBBDTL010000030.1:4747-11710 GCA_040904465.1 Thermomicrobiaceae bacterium
GGCGCGTCAACGCTTACTTCGGCGGTCGGCTCATCGAGATCGTCGTCGTTCGCTTCAGCACTGCTCTCATTGCTGGTGCTGCACGCAGCGAGAAGGCCAATTGACGCAATCAGGACGAACGTGATCAGCAGGCGGGAGCGTCGAGCGAAGACAGTCGTGTTCATTGTTCGCTTTCACTTTTTGCAGGTTACGCGAAGGCGGGGCGAGATCCCGGCAGCTTATTCTACCAGCGCCCCACACGAGCGCTGTCGCGGACACGCGCTATTGCAGACATCCAGTCACCTGAGCGATCGCCCGACCGCACTATTCCTTTGACTGGAGCATGCGGTCGACCCGCTCCATCGCGTTGTCGAGCTGGTCGAGATCGAGTGGCTTGGTCAGGCATTCGTCGATCTTGAAGGATTGCACGCGGCTCCGGACATCCGAATCTTCCCGCGCAGTCAACCCGATGATCGCCGGTGCGGTGCTCAGGTTTCTGGACGACTGCACGATCTGGAAGCCGCCGTGCGCCGGCAGATCCAGGTCAACAACGATCAGCTCGGGCGAGACATTCTCCAGCAGCTCCCGTGCTTCGAACGCATCGCGCGCTTCAACGACACGCCAGCCGCTCTGCTCAAGATGACCAGTGATCTGCCGCCGGACTGAGATCGAGTCGTCGGAAACGAGGGCGAACGGTACCCTGGAGAGGGACGCCGTCTGGCGAGATAGCCGACGGCTCCGACCGCTACTGGCTTCCAGCAACTGGACGATATCGAGAACCAGAGCGTCCTCGCCGGAATGGAGCCGGCTGAGCGCAACCACTCCGTTGAGATGAATATACTCCCGGCCGGCCGGTTGCAGGGTGATCGGCTCGTCATCAAGCACACGATCGACCCGCAGCAGCCATTGCTCGTCGTCACTCCCTACCTTGATGAACTGACCGCGCTCGCTGCGTACATGATGATGTGAGCGCACCCCGAGCAATGCCCCGAGATCGATCGCGACCAGATGCCGGTCACCAATGCGAGCCCGGTAGCCGTCCGAGAGTTCTTCGATCTCAGTGATTTCTTCGGCGGCTACGATGCTGATACTGGCGGCCGGCAATGCGTACCGTTCTGAAGACACCGCGACGATCGTGGCAGGCAGGGTCATCAGGGCGACTGGCATCCGGACGGTAAACGCGGTCCCCTGGCCGGGTTCTGACTGAACCGTGATAACGCCACCCATTCGAGAGACGGCATCCGAGACGTAATCAAGCCCCATTCCGATGTCGACTCCCGACGGCGGGGTCTTGGTCGTGAAGCCTGGCAGGAAGATGTATTGCAGCACACGGTCACGAGTCATATCCCGGCGAGGAACCGGATATCCGGAGGCTTCTGCCCGGTCGAGAATTGTCGATTCACTCATACCGGCGCCATCGTCGATGACCTGAATGACGGTCTGGCTGCCATCCCGGCGCGCTCGTATGCGAATGAGCCCCTTCGCGGATTTGCCAAGCGCCTGACGTGCATCCGACGATTCAATTCCGTGTTCCAGGGCATTGGTGATCAGGTGCCGGAACATCTCCTTCAATTGCTCCGCATGGACCGCATCGACAACATTGCTTGCGCCCTCGATCCGGAGCGTTGCCTCCTTACCGAACGACTTGGCTAGCTCCCGGAATGAGTGTTCAACTGGATCAGTAATTGTCTTCAGTGGCATGCTGCGGAGAGCGGAGATCGTCTCCTCCAGCCGCTCCCGGACATCAGCCTGGCGCTCAGATGCAGAGAGAAAGTCGTTGCGAGCATGTTCCAGGTCGCCGGCGGCAAGGATAAGGTCGGCGCTGATCTCGGTGAGCAACTGCTCAACCTGCGTCGTCTGATACTTGCCGTCTTGCCAGGCCCGCACCAGATAGCGCAATCAGTCAGCGATACTGTTCATGTCCTGGGAGACACTGAGTACCCGGCGGGAGCGCTGTCCGTAACCACCACTTCGAACCGCCAGCTCGCCGGTGAGCTCGATCAACCGTTCAATGTGCTCCACTGGAATCCGGATTTCGGATTCATCTATTGCCAGCGCCTGAGTTCCCGGCCCCGGGCCAGGCAATGAGCCGGACGACGGCCGGTATTCCTCAACGGTCCATTCAGGTGCGTTGGCGATATCGACGAAATCGTCCTCGGCCTGCGATACCGGCTGCGCCGTTGGAGTGTTTCCGTTGGAGATCGCCCGATATTCGGCTGCATCTGGTTCCGGCCAGAGATGTGAGAGAGTACTTGTCCCGCGCCGAAGCTCCATCAGAACGAACGCAGATTGATCAACCAGTGCGTCCACTGCATGACCTACCCTGGCCGGGCTATCCATGCTATCCAGAATGATCGGAAGTATCCGGCGGCACGCGATGATGTATTCCACCGCATCAAGCGGAAGATGCTCACCAGCTGAGCGATGGGACTCCACGACACGCAACGCGCAGGCGACAACGCGTCCTACATGCTCGATCTGCTGCTCAGCGGCAAGGTCTTGCAGCGCCAGGAGTGAGTTGACCAGACCTTCAATGGTCTCTGCGACCTCACCATGTTCCAGCAAGTGCTCGGCGTGACTGCCGAGTGCGCGCATCTCCTGCTCAATGGCGCCGATGTCAATAACTGCCGGTTCCGGCGTGAGCGCTGCGGTGGACGAACCGGTTTGCTCCATCAGGCGCAGGAATTGTTCGCGGTCGTTGAGGTCAATTTCGAACAGATTCTGCTCGTCCGGCCGGGGCAGGGAACCAAGCAGCGATCTCGAGTGGTGGACGAATGAGCCAGGATCTTCGCCGGAATCAACCGCGTCGATTGAGCGGCTCAGATCCGCAACGATGGCGGCCACGTAGTGTCCAGAGCGAATTTTGTCGGTTGGTAGCTGGCCACCGACGACCTGGAATGCCTCTTCGGTGATCCGGGCGATATCGACTACTGGCTGGGCATGCGATGAGTGCTGGCTGTGCTCGATGACAATATCGATCGCCCGCTTCCCGGCGGCGATCGTTTGCGGATCGGGTGAATCGCGCAGGATCTCCACCGCTGCGTGATGGATCGTGTCAACATGAGTTTGCAGGTCGACACCGAGACGCTTGAGCATCAGGATCTCCGCAGGTTCACAGGTCAAGCAGCCTTGCAGGAACGGCGCAGCTACTGGGTTCAACAGGTTGCCGCGAGAATTGCCGGGGAACACGAGTCCGATCAACTCTGGCTTCCGGCGTGTCGCGTCAGTGACCGGATTCTAATTCTAACTGTCGCTCATGCCACTCGATAGCGGGCGACTCTGACGCAATAGTACCGGTTTGCACAGGTTCAATAGGATGCCAATACCATCCCCTTAGCTGAATTCGGCTCACCCGGCTTCGGGGACGTTTCGCGCGTTCAAGGCGCTCTCTACGGAAGACGTCATCAGCATCGTGAGAAAGTCGGCGAGGTTTCGCCGGACCCGCAACCGGCTCATGTTATGTGCGTTCTATATGCAATAGAAAAGATACGGACAATGATCGTGTAAACGACATGGAGTATAGAGTAAGATGTTCTGGTGGGCTCCCTCAAGAACCATCTCTTCTGGAGACAGTCCTGGGTGGCATTAATGCCCCTGGAGACCACGGGCGTCCAACTTGTTTATCTGGGTCTGTAGGGGGCATGCCTGTAGTGAACACGCTCGACGTTACGACACGACCGGCAGATCTGATTGTTGCAATCTCCGGTCCCTCAGCCACGCCAGGAAAGACGGCGCCGTCCTGGGACGACGAAGCTGAACTGATCGCCCGGGCACAGCAGGATTCTCGCGAGTTCGGCCCGCTCTACGAACGCTATGTGGACCGGATCTATCGCTACACCTACCGGCGGATCGGCGACCACGAAGCCGCTGAAGACCTGACCGCACAGACGTTCCAGCAAGCGCTCGCCGCGCTCCCTGGCTACGAGTGGCGCGGTGTTCCGTTTAGCGCCTGGCTCTACCGCATTGCCGGGAATCTGGTGATTCGTTATCGACGTGTCTCCGGCCGGGAAGTGACGATGGAGCACGTTGACCGAATCGTTGACGAACATTACGCTATGGATGATCCGCTTGACTCGATCCTCGGACAATCAAGCCGTGACCAGCTCTACGTTGCCATGCAGAGATTGAGCCCGGACCAGCGCCGGGCGCTGGTGCTCAAGTATTCCCACGGTATGAAGAACGGGGAAGTTGGTGAGCTGATGAATCGGACCGAGGGTGGCGTCAAGCAGCTTGTCCACCGGGCGATGGTGATATTGCGCCGCACGCTTGCCGAGCTTGATGCCGAACGTGATACTGGAACAGGCAAAAGGCCCGTTTCCGTCGGAGTCACCGCCGGGGCGCCTGATCAAGACACGCTGTTGATCCTATGTCGTTAATAGCTCATTGATCCGCCGTTGCAGGAACGCCTGCTCGGCGGTGTTCTGTGTCTTTGCCATTGCACGCTGATAGGCCAGCAAGGCCTCGCTCCCCTGGTCACTCCGGCGGAGCAGGTCTGCCCGGGCAGCATCCAGCAGATAGTAGTCCCGCAGCGAGGCTTCCTGCGTCAATGAATCGATTATTGCGATCCCGGCGGGGATGTCACCGCACATGGCTATTGCGATAGCCCGGTTGAGTTCGACCACTGGCGATGGCGCAACCTGAGCCAGATACTCGTACATTCGCGCGATCTGCCCCCAGTCAGTCTCCTCAGCCGAGTTTGCTTCGGCGTGGAGCGCCGCGATCGCTCCCTGCAGGCCATACGTGCCCATCCTCCCCAACCGCAAAACCCGCCGCATGAGCGTTACGCCTTCGGCGATCTGTTCGCGATTCCACCGTGTCCGGTCCTGCTCCTCGAGTGGGACCACCTCGCCCGAACCGTTCAGGCGGGTTGCAGCCCGCGCGTCGATCAACAGCATCAGCGCCAGCAATCCGAGCGCCTCGGGCTCTTCGGGAAGAAGGTCTGCCAGCATTCTCCCGAGCCGGATGGCCTCATCACAGAGCTGCAGACGCTGCAGATTGTCACCTTCGGTGGCCGTGTGGCCTTCGTTGAAGATCAGGTAAATCACCCCGAGGACGGCATCCAGACGTTCCGGGAGTTCGTCTGCCGGAGGCACCACGAATGGAATCCGCGCGGCGCTGATCTTTCGTTTGGCCCGGGTCATCCGCTGGGCCATCGTTGGCTCCGGTACCAGAAACGCTCGGGCGATCTCTCTGGTGCTGAGACCGCCCAGCGTACGCAGGGCGAGCGCGATCTGGGCGTGCATATTCAGGGAAGGGTGACAGCAGGTGAAGATCAACCGGAGGCGTTCATCTTGAATCGGCTCGGTCTCAACGGTCACCAGTTCGCCCGGATCCTGACCGATAGTTTCGCCGTGCAGGATCGGATCGGTTGCGATTTGCTGATACTTGGTCCGGCGAGTCTTCTCCCGACGAATTCGGTCGATCGCCCGCCGGCGAGCAACGGTGACCAGCCAGCCCGCAGGGTTCTCAGGGACACCCTCTTCAGCCCAGCGTTCCAGAGCAAGCTCCAGGGCATCCTGAAGCGACTCCTCGGCGAGGTCGAAGTCTCCCAGGCCGCGAATCAGCGCGGCCATCATGCGGCCGTGACCTTCCCGGACGGCTGCGGAGATTGCTGTCTCAACTGATTCGGTCACAGTTGCTGCACTTCCCAGAGTGAATTGGCGGCGTCACGGCGGGCTACATCTCCATGTCGATAGCAGGCCAGACGACGACCGGGCCGCCGTCGAACGCAGCCAGACGCTTGCCCCATTCGAGCGCCTGATCGAGGTTCTCGACATCGATCAGATAATATCCGCCAATCTGCTCCTTGCTCTCAATGAACGGTCCATCAGTCAACAGCGGTTCATTGTCTTTCATCCGGATCGTCGTCGATGTCGATGATGGTTGCAGGGCGTCCGAGGCGACAAACGCTCCGGCATCCTGGAGATCCCTGGTGAAGGATTCATGCTGGACCATTGTCCCGGCAATCTCGCTCTCCGGATACTGTGTCCAGTCCTCATCGTTCCCGTAGATTATCAACATGTACCGCATCGTTTACCCTTTCCACTGGCGATTCGAACAATTCATCTACTCAGGTAACGAGCGGCGACCCGGACTTTCGACACACTGGACCATGAGTTTCTGCCGAAATTGGGCGTTGTGCAGCGGACGGCAGATTCCTGATACTGGGTGTCACGCAGGCGCACTGTTGTAAACAGGAACAAGGAGATCAGGTGAATCAGTCAGGTAGCATAACGAAACTCCCGAAACGCGAGCTTTCTGGCGCTCCGCTCGACACCCTGCCACCGGCGCTCTGGCCAACTCGCGCGCCGCTCGAAGGGCGATACGCCCGCCTGGAACCGGTTGACCCGCGGGTACACGCAGACGAGCTCTTTGCTGCCGGACATAACGTCTCGGGCGCAGACGACGTCTGGACCTACCTCGGGTATGGGCCCTTCGTTAGCAAAGATGCGTTTACCGCCTGGCTGCGAGATTGTGCAGCATCCGCCGATCCGGCCTTCTTTGCGATTGCTGACCGTGATCAGGGGCGATTTCTGGGAATGGCGAGCTTTATGGACATACAACCGAAGGCCGGAGGGATCGAGATCGGACATATCTGGTTTGGTCCGGAGTTGCAGCGCAGCAGGGCCGCAACCGAAGCGCTCTATCTGATGATGACCTGTACCCTGGATGATCTGAGTTACCGGCGGCTGCAGTGGAAGTGCAACGCGATGAACCAGCCGTCTCGCAATGCTGCCCTGCGGCTAGGCTTCGAGTTTGAGGGCGTACTCTATCAGCATTTGATCTCGAAAGGAAACAACCGGGATACGGCCTATTTTTCGCTCCTTGATTACGAGTGGCCGTCGATCCGGGAGAATTTTCAGATCTGGCTGGATCCTGAGAACTTCGATGAAGAAGGGAGGCAAAAGGTGTCGCTGGGTGATCTGAACCGGGCGTTGCGGGAATAGTCGTGGTGGTTCGCCGGACCGGTAGCGGGGGGGGGGG
>JBBDTL010000031.1:0-11687 GCA_040904465.1 Thermomicrobiaceae bacterium
TGTAGGTCGAGTCGTACAGCCGGTGCAGGATGTGAACCCGAGGAGCGATAAACGGCACGTGCTCGGATTTGTTCAGGATCCACTCCACCAGACGTCGATTCTGAACGACGACAATGACACCGAGCGCTCCGACGGCGGCCACCAGCAGCAGTTGCCAGCCGTACTGGAACGACAACAAGCCGAACGAGGCCAGAATGATCATCGCGATGCCATCAGTGAGTCGTTCACCGAGCGGGATTGGTGCGGTCACTGCCATGGGAGTTCCGGTCGCCCGGCGGACAAGATAGGATTTCAGTACCTCCCCGACCTTGCCCGGCGTAATTGCCATCGCCAGCCCAGCGACGAAAATGATGAAGCTTGTGCGACGCGGGAGACCCTGCACCTGAAGCAAATCAACGTAGAATTCCCACTTGATGTAGCGGCCCCCATAGTTGACCAATGTAAGGAGAAGGATTGGTGGCAGGAGCCACCATTGGAATTCACGTAGCGTCTGCCACAGTGCGGGGCCATCGCTTGCGATGACCAGTACGACAACGACAAGTAGCCCGAAGCCCAGCCCGATCAGGAACCGCTGCCGCATCCGTTCGAAGAGATCAGACGCGGGCTGAGGGGGAGGATCAGGCTCCGGTTCGTTTATGCGCGAGTTGTGCTCGTCACCGACCATAGTTCCGCCAGCAACCGGATAATTCACTCAGTGTACGTACAGTTATTAATAGTACAGATATGTCGCGTACGTACGCAAGATCTCGGGATCGTCGCGTTGACCAGTGCATTTCGCCTTTGATACCATCCAGAGCGACTCAAGGCAGACATCACCGCATTGTACGAGAAACCGGGGTATGCGTGTTCGACAATCCAGAACTTCAACCCAGATACGACCAGCTTCTCGCGAGCATCAGTGAGATGAAATCAGTCATCGTTGCGTTCAGCGCCGGTGTCGATAGCACGCTTCTCGTTCGGGCGTCGATCGATGCGCTCGGTGCAGAGCACGTTGTTGCCGTCACGGGCCTTTCTGATACCTACCCGGAAGAAGAGATGCAGGAAGCCCGGGAGCTGGCGCATGAGCTCGGAGTCGAGCACATCATGGCCAGGACGGAAGAGCTGACAGATCCGCGCTATGCACAGAACTCGCATCAGCGCTGCTTCTTCTGCAAGCATGAACTCTATTCACGGCTGGAACGAGTTCGGGAAGATCGCGGCTTCGCCGTTGTGATCGACGGCACCAACGCCGATGATCTGGGGGATCATCGACCCGGTTTGAGGGCGGCACGTGAACTCGGCGTGCGGAGTCCGATGGAAGAGATCGGCATGACGAAGGACGAGATCCGGCAGATTTCCAATGCCCTCGGTCTCCGAACCTGGGACAAGCCGGCGTTTGCCTGCCTTTCCTCCCGCTTCCCCTATGGCACGCCGATAACAGTGGAGAAGCTGAAGCAGGTTGCCGAGGCGGAGCGCGTCCTTCGTCAGCTTGGCTTCAAGGGGTTTCGAGTTCGACATCACGAGAAAATCGCCCGGATCGAAGTTCCGCCGGAAGATTTTGTCAGGATTGCCGAGCACCACGAAGAGATCGTGGCCGGTATCAAAGCCGCCGGTTATCGTTTTGTAACTCTGGATCTCAAGGGCTACACGTCCGGGAGCCTGAACGATGAGCTCTCGTTCAAGCTCCGCGAGACAACCGCAGCCGCCGGACGAGCGTCGTAGCCATCCCGGTTCGGTAGCACAGGGGTTCACCCCCTGTGTTTGGTGTGCGGCAGCTGAACTACCGCTACCGGGGAGCGCGATCACCAGGAGCCCACGGAGGGACTCCACTACCGGGGACGTTCGTGCGGCGAGTGAACCGCCGCGCTACCGTCCAGAGCACTCCTTTTTCGGCGTTCTAGGTGATGTACCCCTCTTTGACCAGCAACTCGGCATTGAGAATCGATGCGCCCGCGGCGCCTCTTATCGTGTTGTGCCCCAATACCATGAACTTCACGTCGAAGATCGAGCATTCTCGCACTCGCCCGACGACCGAAGCCATACCCTTTTCCGTGTCGCGATCCAGCACCGGCTGAGGGCGATCGGCTTCCGCACGCACGACCACGGGCCGGGCTGGCGCAGAGGGAAGGCCAAGTTGCTGCGGTCGCCCCTGGAAGCTCGAGAACGCCTCGACGATTTCTGAAATGCCGGCGCTGTTGCGCAGCTTCAGGCTGACAGACTCGGTGTGGCCGTCGCGCACCGGCACTCGAGTGCACTGGGTGCTCAGCGTGATGTCAGCGTTGTTGATCTCTCCCTGGCCCGGGAAGTCACCAAAGATCTTGAGGGTTTCCGATTCAATCTTTTCCTCTTCGCCACCAATGTAGGGCACGACGTTGTCCAGCATATCGAGCGAGGGCACTCCCGGATAACCTGCTCCCGATACCGCCTGCAGCGTAGTCACCATGGCGTATTCAATGCCGAAGGCGTCCCAGATCGGTTTCAGCGCCAGCACGAGGTGAATCGTCGAGCAATTGGGATTAGCGACGATCAGGCCGCTATCCCAACCACGATTTTTGCGCTGTGCGTCGATCATGTTGATGTGCTCCGGATTCACCTCTGGAATGACCAGCGGCACGTCGGGAACCATGCGATGATCACTGGCGTTGGTGAAGACCTGCTTGCCCTGTGCTGCGAGCTTACTTTCAATCTCGAGTGCCAGCCCTCCAGGTAGTGATGAGAAGACGACCTGACTGTCCAGCTTGTCGCCGAGTGCCTTGACCTCGATCCCACGTGCGGACTCCGGGATGGAATCGCTGACCCTCCAGTCGCAGGCGTCAGCGTACTTCTGCCCGGACGAGCGGTCACTCGCGACGAGCTCGCTGACTTGAAACCAGGGGTGACCTTCCATCAGCTGGATGAATCGCTGACCGACGCTTCCCGTTGCACCCAGAATTGCGACGTTGAATTTCTCTGCCATCGTGGACCTCACTTTCTGTTCGACGGCGATTCAGGACAAACAAAACGGCAGAGGTTTATCGAAACCTCTGCCGGTACTTCCTCGATCGGTTATGGTTGAGTGTCAGTCAACCACCTCCGACCGGGAGCCGGCCGTGGTGGTAGTCATTCCAGTTGTGGTGATGACGTGCTGACGCACCTTCGCGATGTCCTTCCAGACACTGCTACACTGTGGGTTCGATGCTTCATGCATCGAGTGAGCTGACGATAACAACATCGCGCGGGAATTGCAAATCCATCGGTGAATCGCTTGAGAAGCACAGAACGAGGGGGGAATCCATGGCCGGAATAGCGATACTTGGTCTCGGGACGATCGGCAGTGCGGTCGCGAAATTGATCGATGCTCGCTCCGCGGAGCTCTCCAGACAGCGAGGGCTTTCGCTAGACGTGAGGCGCGTGCTGGAGCGCGGCCCGGAACGAGCCGCGCGTGCCGGGCTGTCCGGTGACGTCGTGACGACGAACATCGAAGATATCCTCGGTGACAGTTCGATCGATATCGTGGTCGAAACACTCGGTGGGGAAAGCCCCGCGGCAGACCACATCGAGGCATCATTGCGTGCCGGGAAACACGTGGTGACAGCCAACAAGGAGGTGCTTTCGAAGCACTTCGACCGGCTTCAGCGGGCGGCACAGGACTCCGGCGTTGCCCTGATGTTCGAGGCGAGTGTTGGAGGCGGCATTCCATTGCTGGTGAGCTACCGGCATGTCCTGGCTGCCAACCAGATCACGTCCATTCGCGGGATCGTCAACGGAACCACCAACTACATCCTGACCCAGATGACCGCGGCAGGCGCCGCGTTCGACGACGCTCTGGCAACGGCTCAGGAGCTTGGCTACGCCGAGCCTGACCCCACGGCTGATGTTGAAGGGTACGACGCCGTCTACAAGCTCTCGATTCTGGCGTCAATTATGGCTGGCACACACATTCATCCGGATACGATCCAGCGCAACGGCATCACCGGCGTTTCGCCGGACGATATCGCAGCTGCTGGTGCCGACAGGCAGGTTATCAAGCTTCTGGGGCAGGCAACGCTGAAAGGCGGCCAGGTTACTGCCAGCGTCGGGCCGGATCGTGTTTCTCAGGATAATTTGCTGGCGCACGTCAAGGATAACTACAACGCGGTTGAGCTGGTAGGCGATAGTGTTGGTCCGGTAGTGCTGAGCGGACAGGGTGCAGGACCAGATCCGACGGCATCCGCGATCGTCTCGGATATTGTTGAGGCGCTGCGAGTTGGTCCGGCGGCAAACGTTCCGTGGAATGTCTAGCGCCAATAACGTTGAGCGCATGAATGCGCTTCGGCAGATCATGTAACAGGAGCGTTCACCGGCAGCCCGAGGGCGGTCAATGCGCGTGCGTGATCGTCCTGTAATTGAATGAATTTCTCGTCGCATCCTCCCGCATCGGGATGATGCTGGGAGGCGCGACGAATGTACACCTGTCGCAGATCTTCCTCGGCGAATGGGAACCAGAGGCCCAGTCGCATGAGCGATTCGACCATTCTTACGGCCTCGTCTGTGAAGTTCGGACTTGTAAAGAACGCGATCTTTCGAGAGCGAACAGGGGCCACCCCGTACCGCTCGAGGTCCCGGCGGTTCACCCAGTACGTTCTTCGTCGTCGGCCGGTGCCTTGCTCAACTGGGCAATCAGACGGAACTGTGGGATACGCCTCAACAAGGACAGTCTGGGAAGTCCATCGTACAACACGGTGAGGGACCCACTCCGTATCGTAGCCTTCCATCGGCGATGTCCGCCGCCACACAGCCTCGGTACGCTGGGGTACAAGCGATTCGAGTGGTCTCGCTTGCTCGATTCGGGTATCGCGCAGCGCCTGAATCACGCTGTTGGCCGACCTGATCAGAAAATTTTCCCCGGTTACTAGCTTGGATGAAAAATCGAGCCATAGTCTCATGTCGAACGCCCCTCAAATGCTTTGCAGGTGCGGGACATCTGCTTCTAGCTGTATTCGGAATGTTGTTCGCACAACATGGACCACCTGGCTGGATGACCGCTCCAGCCAGGTGGGGGAGTTCTATGGCAACGCCTTTACTTGCGGGGTCAGATGCCATCCTGGTGGATAAAGTCCCGAACGATCGAGTCAAGACGTTCGAAGTCTTTCAGGAAGGCATCGTGACCGTGCGGGGACTGAATCTCACGGTACTCGGCTGGCCGCCCTATCTGGCTGAGCCGCTCGACGAAGTCGATCGTGTACTTGGCAGGGAAGAGGATATCTGACGAGATCCCGATTCCGAGCGTTGGCGTCTCGATAAGTTGCAGCGCGTTTTTGTAGCCTTCTCGCTTCCATCCGATGTCGTGCGAATCCATCGCCCGGGTCAGATAGAGATACGAGTTCGCATCGAATCGGCCGACGAGCTTGTCGCCCTGATAATGCAGGTATCCTTCGACATCAAAACGTGTTTGAAACTCTGGCCAGTCATTGTACTTTGCATCCGTACTCCGGCCGAATCGCGTGGACATAAGTTCATCGCTTTGATAGGTAATCATTCCGAGCATCCGGGCCAGTGCCAGACCCTGCGCCGGTCCCTTGTCTTCATCGTAGTTGCCATCATTAAAATTGGGGTCCATCAAAATTGCTCGACGTTGTACCTCGTTGTAGGCGATGCCTTGTGGGCTGAAATGTGCCGAACTTGCGATCGGGACGATTCGCTCGACCCGGTCCGGATACATGATTGCCCACTCCAGCGCCTGCATGCCGCCGAGTGATCCGCCGATGACCGTGTGGAGCCGGCGAATTCCGAGTTTGTCCAGCAAGCGGGCCTGCGCGCGTACCAGGTCTCGAACCGTCAGCGCAGGGAAAGACAGATTGTACCGCTGACCTGTGAGCGGGTTGATCGACCGGGGGCCAGTTGATCCGCTGCAGCCTCCCAGGAGATTGGTGCAGATGACGTGGAACCGGTTGGTGTCGAGCGCCTTGCCGGGTCCGATCATTCCTTCGAACCAGCCTGGACGATCGCCCTCGTGATGGCTGGCTGCGTGAGCGTCTCCAGTCAATGCGTGAATAATCAGAATGACGTTGTCACGCGCAGGGCTCAGTTTCCCCCACGTCTCGTAGGCGATCTCGGCATGATCGAGCCGCTGCCCGTGTTCGGTGACGAGCGGATCGCTGATCGACGCGATGGTGCAAGTCGGATGCGAGCACTTTCGAACAGTTGCGGTCACTTCGTCCTCCAGGAATTCCGAGTAGTACCAGCGATAACGTTGCGGTTTGTTATTCGGGAACGCAAAACCCGCCCCCGAATACGCGGGGACGGGTCTGATCTCACCCGTGGTACCACCCCGATTTGTCGGGATCTCGCGATCCAGACCTCAGGAGGTGTCTCTGACACCTCGACCTTGATAACGGAGGTCAACCCGGCGACGCCTACTTGGCGCAATGCCGTTAAGTTCGCGGCTCGGAGGTCATGTTCAACGCTGGTTACCGTGCCGCCTTGCACCGTCGCGGCTCGCTGGAACGGGAGTGTTCCCGCGTTTACTCTCCTCGTCTTCGCCTTTGATTCGGAATGCAGAGGGGTTAAAAAAACCTCCACATCTGGTGGAGGGGTCAATCACTTTTCGCGCATCTTGCGGAATAACTCCGCCGGACTTGGCACCTGGTGCATCAGCACTGGTTGCCGGGTTTCGTAGGGCCGTTTCCCTCCACCACTCTTAATGAGCGAAAGCTCAAATTCAATTGTAGAGCCTATATTACGCGGGAACGGGTGATCTGTCAAGCACCTGTATCCCGCAAGTTTCGTCAGGGCGCGAACCCCTCGGCCTCGACCTTGGCGTATCCGGTTAGCTCGACATAGCCGAGGCCCTCAACGCCGGCCCCTTCCCAATCGCCAGAGATCCGGACCATGCCCTCCCAGTAGACGACGCCAGTCGATTCGAGCGTGATAAGCTCCTGGTCTTCCATGACCGGCTCAACTATCAGGTCAATATCGTGAGATTCAACCCGGATGCTCCAGACCATAGGGTAAACCCCACCAGTTTGATGGCTTTCCCACTCATCGAGCGGCTCGATTGACAGAGCTTCTGAAGGGACGTCAATCGCCTCTCCGTCTTCTCGAACGATCGTCGCGTTGCCGTCGAGGATGGTGCCCTCGCCGTCGTGCGACTGCCAGGCCATCAGTTCCTGGTTGTTGTCGAGCTGAATTGAGAACCAGTCCCAGCCTTCACCACCAAGTACCAGAAAGTCGCCCCATTGCTGATCGAACCAGGCGCTACCGGTAACGTCGAGTTCATCTCCATCAATCGTGAGCGTACCCTCCGCATCCATCCTTGTCCGCGAGTAGTAGTACGAGGCGGAACCTGGGGCAAATTCGAAGAATCCGTTGCCCTCGTGCAGGACGGGAGGCTTGGCCGCGTTCAGCTCGATCTCCAACTCGTAGCCATCCATATCCGCGACGATCCTGTCAGTTCCATCCCCGCCCTGTAGAGTCCAGCCACCGACGTCGAGGTCCAGAGGATCCTCGCCTGACCCAGGAGTGAACGACTCGACGCGCTCGGCGTAGTGGAATTCACCGCGAGTCGTGTCCGTGATCGCAAAATGAGAGGCGTAGATAGGTGGGAACTCGCCTCGAAGTGCCTGAAAGATGACGAACTCGAAACCGTACAGGTTGCTGTTAGCATCTTCGACGTGTCCGGTGTAATACCACCACTCTGTCAGACGATCATGAGGCCCGGCATCCTCTGGAAGCTCAACAGGTTGAGGATCATTCGGCGTTTCGAGTAACTGACCGGCTGGTCGATCTCCGGGATCAGGTGCGGGCCGTTCGTCCGCGGGATCGTCGGCGACGGCACATCCCGTCATCAGAATCAGACTCAGAAACACCAGGGCACCGAGCGCCCATCGCTTATCAATCATGTTCGACCACCTGCTCAGAATCCGGTTGCGATTCGTCAAAGGGGCTGGCTGGCAGGAACCGCTCCAGCCATTTCGGTATCCACCAGTTCCACTCGCCGAGGAGGCGCATAGTGGCGGGCACAATAAGGCTCCGGACGATCGTGGCATCGAGAGCAACTGCAATTGCGATTCCGAGTCCCAGCGCCTTGATCAGGACCACCTCGGCGCTCACGAATGATGCCGTCACCACGACGACGATGAGCGCCGCACCGGTGATGATCCGTCCACTTCGGGCAAGCCCGATTCGCACCGCCTCCCGGTTGTCGCCTGTTCGGTCCCACTCCTCCCTCATTCGTGAAAGCAGGAATACCTCGTAATCCATACTCAATCCGAACAGCACGCAGAACATGAGAATGGGCAGAGATGACTCGATGAATCCCATCGGTGTAAAGCCAAGCCATGCACTGAAATAGCCTTCCTGAAAGATCACGACCAGTGCGCCGTAGCTGGCGGTAATGCTCAGTATGTTGATCAGGATCGCCTTCAGCGGCAACAGGATCGACCGGAAATGAATCAGCAGGGCAAGGTAGGTACTTCCGACGACGATCAGTGCCGCCAGCGGGAAGTCGCTGTACATCTTGTCCACGGTATCTGCGATTTCCGCTGAACCACCCGTGAAGGAGAGATCGAGACTCGTGTCATCGTCGAGCGCTCTGAGGTCGGCAAGAAGAGCCTGCGCCTCATCGCTAGCTGGCAGATCCTGTGAATAGACAAGTATCGCTGCGACGTTCTCGCTGGCTAGATCGTTCGCCACGCCGGCGGCGAATGCGTCGGGGATATTGGAGAGGTCGTCGTAGAGAATACGGTAGTGCTCCAGCGTGAAACGGGGGTCCACGGAAACGATAGAGTCGATTTTCCAGACACGTTCATCGGCGGCGATCTCGCGGGTGAGATCAAAGAGTTCTTCGATAACATCAGGATCACTGACGGAGGTTTCCGGTTGGGCCGCGACAATGACGGGCGATATCTCACCATCGCCAAACTCCGATCGAAGCACCTCGAAGGCTTGTCGGGAGTCAGTCGACATCGGCAAGATGGTCGCGTCCGGCGCGCTGAGGCGAATCCCCAGGAACGGTGAGCCGAGGAGCAGAAGGAACGCGACGGTCGGAATGAGAATACGCCAGGGGCGACGCATGACGACTTCGGCGATCGTGTACCAGTACCGCCCGGAGTCATCGCCCCGGGACAGAAACGCATACTTGTTTACCCGTCGCCCAAGGACCGACAAAATTGCGGGAAGGAGCGTCAGCGCGGCGGCGAGGGCAAACACGACGACGAGCGCGCCGGCGATACCGATCGAGCGCAGAAACATGAAATCGAAGACGGTCAATCCGGCAAGACCGAGCATGACAGTGAAACCGGAAAAGAAGACGGCCCGGCCGGCCGTGTCCACCGTGCGTTCCACTGCCAGGTCAGGTGACGTGCGCTCGAGCTCCTCGCGGAACCGACTTGTCATAAATAACGAGTAATCAATCGCCAGCCCGAGCCCCAGCATCGTCGCCAGGTTCAACACGAATATGGTCAGCTCGACTTGTTGAGCAATGATGAAGAGCGCGCCAAGTGAAGCTGCGACGCCCATCGCGCCCGCGACTAGCGGCGTTCCTGCGGCAACCAGACCACGAAATACGAACAACAGGGCGACCAGCGCGAACGGGACGGCGATCAGCTCCGCCCGACGGAGGTCCTGCTCGCTGGTGCGTTCGATGTCTTCGTAGAACGCGGGTGCCCCGGCCAGGTAGATTTCCAGATCGACCTCATGAAGTCGTGCGTCGATCTCCGACATCAGGTTCTGGGCGTCTTCTGGCTCGACATCGAGCTGAATCGACGTATAGGCAGTCTGGCCGCTATCGCTGATCTGACCTGGAAAATCAATGAACGACTGTACTTCCAACGCCTCAGGGAGCTCGACAACGGACTCGATCGCACGTGTCGCACGCTGCTGGAATTCAGGGTCCGACGCAGTCAGTTCATCATGCTGGTGCACGACCAGGAGGTTGGAGGCGGAAAATGAGGGTAGCTCGTCCTGCAGAATTGCTCGAGTCCGGGCGGACTCGGTGTCGTCACTTGAGAAGCCGCCGACTGATAGTGCTCCGGGCAGAAAAGGGATAGCCGGGATTGCCGTCAGAAAGAGCAGCGCCCAGCACACGAGTACGAAATAGCGATGATTGAAAGTAAAACGTCCGAGACGAGCGAACAATGCAGCTCCGATTGAACGCGTTGAGTATGTGGCCTGGGGAACGGCAGGAATTGCGATTCCTCCCCGAACGTTACCATCCGGTTACACGGGTAAGCCAGATGCTGGTAGTATCGTGATATGTTCTCTCCCGCTTTTCCTTGGGGACTGGAAGGACCGAACTTGTCACAAGAGCAAATCAAGGATCGCGTTCGTAAGCAATTCGGCGGTACATCAGCCGCATACGCCGTAAGCGCAACGCACCGCAGTGGAAACGATCTCGACCGTCTGGTCGAACTGGCCGAATGTCATAAGGACGTCGAAGCCCTCGATATCGCTACCGGCGCTGGACACACGGCCCGGGCGATTGCCCAGAAAGTACGTCACGTTGTCGTTTCGGATCTAACCCCCGAGATGCTGGATACCGCAAAGGCAGAGATGCAGGCGACAGGGATTCACAACGTCAGTTTTCGACTCGCTGATGCTGAAGATCTGCCGTTTCAATCGGACTCGTTCGATCTGGTCACCTGCCGGATCGCGCCGCACCACTTCAGTGACTGCGAACAGTTCGCTCGCGAGGTCAGTCGAGTTCTCCGTCCTGGCGGGTTGTTCCTGCTGATCGATAGCACCGTCCCGGAAGAGGACGAGCTCGACCGCCAGGTTAATGAGCTGGACTGGCGCAGGGACCATAGCCATGTCCGCTCATTCAAGCGAACCGAGTGGCTGGATATGCTGACCGAGGCAGAGTTCGAGATCGAGGCTGCCGAGGACTTTCCGAAGCGACATGATTTCGCTGATTGGACTTCGCGTAGCGGGATGGTCGAAAGCGAGCGAGCCGAGCTCGAAGCCTGGTTGCTGGACGCCGCCCCCGAGCTGAGGGAGCGGCTGAACGTCGAGATCGAGGACGGGCGGTTAATCGCCTTTACCGACCAGAAGACACTCTTCAAATGCCGGAAGCGTCAGGCGCTCTGACGCTCGCGAGCGTATCGCTTGCAGGCTTCCATGCGCTCATTCAATGTGGGATGGCTGTGGAGCAGAATCTGCTCCAGCCTTCCCGGGTCGGGATCTGCGAGACTGATGACTCGCAATCGGTCGAGACCGGATGCAAACGCTTCCGGCTTGTCGGTGAGCTCGAGCGCGTACGTGTCGGCCTGGCGCTCGATATAGCGGCTGAAGGCGTTCTGAATCGGCATGATCGCCATCCCGGCGACTGAAGCGACCAGCTCGATCATCGGCAGAGACTCAGCGTAGCCGGCACCCCGAATCCCGGTGCGGCTGGCGGTTCGCTGATGGACGAATGAGAACAACCGCTGGGTTGCGAAGGCAATTGCGGCGGTCGTGACCGTGCCGAGCGCAAGAAGGCGCCAGAGGTCTCGATGAGCCTGATGGCCGATCTCATGAGCGACGATCGTTTCGATCTCGTCGTGGCTCATGTTTTCGATCAGCGTGTCTGAGAGAACGATACGCTTTGTCGACCCGATCCCGGTAAAGAAGGCGTTCGCGGCTTTCGTCTGGCGGCTCATGTCGACTTCCATGATGTCGGCTACCTGAATGCCAGATCGGGCGGAGAGCGCTTTGAGTCGTTCAGCGAGCTCCCGATCTCTAAGCGCCTGCTAGGTATTCAACATTGGCGCAAT
>JBBDTL010000032.1:0-11665 GCA_040904465.1 Thermomicrobiaceae bacterium
GCCGATTTCCACCTTGCCGAGCTGGAGATGATCAAACGGCTGCCAGGGGACGAATCCCCGCCCGCCGAGTTCGCGATCGTTCCACTCAAGCAACTTGAGCCCGTCTTCCTCTGTCTCCTCTTTGACGACTCTCATGGTGTCGTCGGCGGAGCGCTCGATTCCAGCGCGAGTCTTGATGTCCCAGAGCTCGGTGGCGAGGCTGAAAATGCCGCGGTGTCCATAGGTCCACTCGATGAATCCGCCGGATGTAGCTCGTCTTCCCTGGTTATCGGTCAGTGGAAACGCATCGTAGACCGGGGTGCAGGGGTAGCTCGTGTGACGCTCACCGATGGTTCCCATTGCCTTGTATATCTCAACATCACCTTTCGGAATTGCCTGATCGCTTTCGGCACATGGAGCACGGAGAATCACACCTCCGGTGGTGTGATAATTCTGCAAGACGACGATGTTGGGACGCTCCTCAATAAAGCGAGCGACAGTTGAGGTCTCCGGTTCGGACAACGGGTACGCGCCACCACCCTTTTGCCATGGGCTCCAGTTGGCTGGCCAGTTCCTGTTCTGATCGATTCCATATGGACTGGCCGCGAACGTGAGCGGTTCCGGTCTGGGATCACGCAGCATCCCCTCGACATACAATCGGTGGAACGTGCCGGTGTTTTCGTCGGGCTCCCGCTTGATCATCAGACGGGAGTCTTTGTCCGAAATCTTCCACTCGCCGTTCGGATCCTCGATCCGCATCTGCAGGATCAGACCGTTGCCGTCGATGTCTTCTTCGTAAAGGCCATGGTCTTCTTCCTGCACGGGCCACTCACGCACGCTCGATCGAAGCGTATACGGGGTCGTCAGGTACTCCTCGGAGCCATCCGGTTGAACACGGGGCAGGATGTAGAAGGTCATTGTGTCGAGCAGATGGGTAACGTGCTCGTCCGTCCCGTAATTGGTGAGCAGATAGTCGATCGTGTAGAGACAGACATTGCATCCGGTGACCTCGCCAGCGTGGATATTGCCATCAACGTACATCGCTGGCTTGTCTGCCGCCGGACCGGACTCCTTGCTGGTAATCGTCATCGCCCAGATGTCGCGGTCTTCATAACTCTTGCCGGCTGAGGTGAGTTCCGCGAGACCGGGGTGCTCGGTCGCATAGTGCTCGAGCAATGCGGTCATTTCTTCGAATTTGTAAAAGCGTGTGACATCAAATACTGGCTGCGCGGCTGTCAAACTTTGGCCCCCGTTCAGAATCATCGACGGTTTCAACATGGACGATTATGGCATACACTTTCGCAGTCACTGGCCGCTGCCATAGAACTGCAGCGACGTCAGGACGAAAGGGCAGCGTTCAGCACTCGACGAATGGTATAGCTTGACCCGCATTCCAAAGGGGTAGGGACGAGTCTGAGCCGCTCATGAGCCACCAGAATGGTGACTCCGGTTCCCGGGGTAACACTGAATATCTGATCCTCCTTGCGGTCATCATAACGATGACGGTGAATCAGACCGCAATCGTCATCATCAGCCCACTGGCGGTCGCAATCGCAGACGATTTCGACGTTTCAGTCTCGCTGAGTGGACAGTTGCGAACAGTCTCCGCGCTGATCTCGGCCCTCCTCGCGCCGTTTGTCGGACTCATGTCTGACCGAATCGGACGCCGTCCGATAATGCTTCTGGGATTGCTATCGATTCTTTCGTTCGGGCTGGCCAGCACGGTCGCGCCGACGTTTGCACTACTTATGGCGGCCCAGAGCATCGCTGGGTTCGGAATCGCCTCGTTGCTCTCGAGCGGATACGCGGTCATTGCCGATTCGTTTCCGCCTGAACGCCGTGCCTGGGCAGTGGGTATTATTTCCATCGGTCAGCCGATGGCCTGGGTGGTTGGACTGCCGTTGATCGGGCTGGTGGCAGATACCTTCGGCTGGCGCTGGAGTTTCGTTGCCGTGCCGGTACTGTTTAGTCTTGTCGGTTTCCTGTTTCTGCGGTACATCCCGGTATCAGGTGGGCGTTCTGGGGCAGATGTGGGCACTGGCCGGCCGCTGGCGGGACTGGGATCGATCTTGAGCGCCCGGTCGCCACGTTCATGGATCCTCGCCGAGCTCACCGCCTATTCGGGATGGGCGGGCACGCTCGTCTTTCTCGGCGCCTACTACATTTCGGTCCATGACCGATCGACTGCCCTGACAGGCGTGTTGCTGTCGTTGACAGCGCTCGCGTTCGTGGGAGGAAGCCTGATGTCCAATCGGGTCGTCATGCGGTTTGGCATCAAGCCGGCAATAACCACCGGCGCCGGGATCTCCGCACTGGCGCTCATCGCGACGATGACGCTTTCACCCGGTGTCTGGGTGAGCCTGGTACTCCTGATGGTATTTGGAATGATGCAGGGTGTGCGAGGAGCTGCCGCGAGCGTGCTCGGTCTTATGCAGTCACCCGAACACCAGGGAGCGATGATGGGTTTCCGGGCTTCGGTCGTTCAAATGGGGTACGTGCTGGGTGGTCTGGTAGGTGGTGTGCTCCTGGCGGCAGGCGGCTACCTGTTGCTTGCGGTCGTATTCGGGCTGGTGATCGTCGTCGCATCTGTCTTTATGGCGACGAGCGTCGATCTCGATGGCGGTGAACCGCGGGATGAAAAACCGGGATGAGTCTGACTCACCCCGGTGTCTCTTCGTTCAGATACCCCTCGCTGCGGTTTTAGTCCGCTGCGACGGGTTCCTGCGCCTTTTCCTTTGTCCAGCGAAGATTCAGGTTCCGGTTCGCGCCGACCTCGTCCAGCCGCTTGTAGAACGTATCGTGCGGCGCTGAGGTGACATAATCCGGATTGTTTCTCGACTCGTCATCGATCTGGATCATTGCGTCGATAAATTTGTTGAGCGACTCGATGCTTTCGGTCTCGGTCGGCTCGATCATCATTGCTTCATCGACAACCAGTGGGAAGTAGACCGTCGGTGGGTGAACACCGAAGTCAAGCAATCGCTTGGCGATATCCAGTGCTTTGACTCCTGCTTTTTTCTGCTGGTTCGCCGATAGCACGAACTCATGCATGCAGGTGCGGTCGTATCGAAGGGTGTAGCGGTCCTTCAGACGGGCCATCATATAGTTGGCCGCAAGTACCGCATCTTCACTGATTTGCCGCAGGCCCTCAGCGCCGTTCATCCGGATGTAGGTGTAGGCGCGGACGTGCATGCCGAAGTTGCCGTGGAATCCGTGGATTCGCCCGATAGACTTCGTCGGCTGATACCAGTCATAGGTGAGATCACCCTTGTCAACCTTGGCGACACGTGGTCCTGGCAGGTACTCGGCCAGGTGTTGTGCCACGCCGACGGGCCCTGATCCCGGTCCGCCACCGCCATGTGGCGTGGAAAAGGTCTTGTGCAGGTTGTAGTGCATGATGTCGATCCCGAGATCTCCGGGCTTGGCGATCCCCAGAATCGCGTTGAAGTTCGCCCCGTCGTTGTAAACCAGACCACCGGCCTCGTGAACAATGTTGACGACTTCGTGAATGTGCTCGTCCCAGAGACCGAGGGTGTTCGGGTTGGTGATCATCAGCGCAGCGGTATCTGGTCCGACGAGTTCCCGGATCTTGTCGATATCGACATTACCGCGAGAATCGGATGGAACGCTGACGACGTTGAATCCGGCCATAGCGGCTGTCGCCGGATTGGTGCCGTGCGCGGTATCTGGAATCAGCACGGTGCGGCGGTCAGGTTCACCCTTGTCTTCAAAATAGGCACGGGCCATCAGAATACCGGTGAGCTCGCCATGTGCGCCAGCCGCCGGTTGCAGCGACACTTCGTCGAACCCGCTGATCTCGCCGAGCATTCCCTGGAGCTCATACATCAGCTCCATGGCGCCCTGGATCGTCTCGGGGTCCTGCTCTGGATGGATTGAGCCGTAGCCCGGCAGTTTGGACATCAGCTCGTTGATCTTCGGGTTGTACTTCATCGTGCAGGAACCAAGCGGGTAGAAATCAATGTCGATTGCATGGTTCAGATGGGACATCCGGGTGAAGTGGCGGATCACGTCGATCTCGCTGACTTCAGGGAGATCGAGGTGGTCCCGCTGCATCTCCGCCGGGATCTCATAAGAGGGTACGTCCGGCTCCGGAACAGAGATTCCGCGACGCCCAGGCTTACTCAATTCGTAGATTAGCGGCTCGGTGCGCATTCAGTTCCTCCACAGTTCTGTTGGTGCGTGCGAGACCATCATGGCAACGATGCACGCTATCTGAGCATAGCACCGCGGCACTCGCTGTCGCAAGAAAATGTCCCCATGCATCAGCTTCGATACGCTAGACATGGCTGTGACAAACAGGTACAACAAGGGTGTATTCACACTGAGAGGCGCAAATATGACTCTTTGCACGGGATGACGACCGCGATTCTCTCAGCACTGCTGAACCAGAGCACTCAGGAAAGTAGCGATCATGGACCGGTTTTCAACTTCCACGCCCCCAGAAAGCTCCAGGCATCTCACTACCCGCCGCGCATTCCTGAAACGAAGTCTTCTACTCGGCTCGGGAGCGATCGCCGGTGCTGGGTTGCTTGCCGGATGCTGGCCGTTTGGAGACGACGAAGACAATGGTGAGGACGACTCCACGCCAACCCCGTCCGAGCAACTCGATTCAACTCCTGAACCGTCGCCGACGCCCGAACCGGAGCCGACACCAACACCCGAACCCACGTCAACTCCAGAGCCGACTCCGACCCCATCGCCTCCGGACGAACCGCAATCCGGCGGGACGCTAACCATCGCCCTTCCGGCCGATCCGTTCAGCCTGCACCCGAACGCAGACGGAGCGGATACTAACTGGGTGGTGATGAGCCAGATCTACGACGCACTCATCGAAGTTGATGATCAGTTCGAGCCGTTGCCTGTACTGGCAGAGGACTACGAGATTTCCGAGGAAGGCAGCAGCTATACATTTAATCTTCCAGACGATGTGCTGTTCCACAACGGGGAGCCGATGACCGCCGAAGATGTGGTCTATACGCACGAGTGGATGCGTCAACCGGAGAATGGCGCGGGGAGATCGTTCTACTATGAGCGGGTTGAATCGATCGAAGCCGAGGACGACACGACTGTTGTATTCACAATGAGTGGCCCTGACGGCACGTTTCTCCGCCGTGCTGCCTCGACTTTCATCGTCAATGCCGAGTTCCACGAGCAGTTTGGTCCGGAAGGGCAGAGCCTGGAGCCAGTGGGGACCGGTCCGTTCGCGCTCGATTCCTGGACGAGGCAAGAATCGCTGACGTTGCAACGATTCGATGAGTATTTCGGGGGGGACGCATTTCTCGATTGGATCGAATTCGAAATCATCCCTGATCCGGTGGATCGGCGTGAAGCGCTCGAGGATGGCGACGTTGATATCGTCTGGGATCTGGCGCGTTCGGATAGTCTCGAACTGATAGAGGCAGAGGGTCTCCGAACCTGGGAGTTCACCAATCTCGATTGCATGCATCTGGCCATGAACAACGAACATCCGATCCTGTCCAACCAGCGTGTCCGGCTGGCGATGCATTACGCGATTGACCGCCCGGCACTGGCCGAGACCGTGTATGACGGAGCTGCTGTTCCCGCAGCTTCCTATCTTTCGCCTGCGTTGTTCTACTGGCATCAGGAAGTAATCGAACCGGATCGGCAGATGCTCGATCGCGCCATTGAAGTGCTCGACGAAGCAGGTCTGGAAGAAGGGGACGATGGTGTTCGAGAGCTTGACGGTGAGCCGCTGGCGTTTACATGCGTAGCCCCGAACGGAGATGACCCGCGTGCCGACGGCGCCGAGGAAATCGCCGGAATGCTGGCAGAGATCGGCATTGAGATGAGCGTGGAAACCGCACCGCTCAATGAGACACTTGAAGCGATGCGCGCCGGTGAGCTCGATGCGGCCATCTTCAACTGGACGTACGGCGGCTGGCTGGGAGAACCGGACGGACGGACGACGCTTCAGACTGGCGCGTTCAATAATTTCAACCAGTTCTCGAGTCTCCAGGTAGACAACGTGCTTCTTCAGGGGGTAACCGAGGTCGATCCGGAGAACCGCCGGGCGATCTATCGAAATCTTCAGGAACGGATTGCTGAGCAGGTTCCATTTCTGTTCCTGTTATTTCCATATTCCTGGTACCACGTGACGAATCGCGTGCAGGGTTTGCCCGAAACAGCTCGCTGGGGACCGCGCCTTCTGGGCAAGCTATCAGCGTGTTGGGTGTTCGATCCAGATTAAGCCCCAGCCCGGAGCGAATGGGGCTCCTCTGGTACAATCGAGCACTGAAAAGTCGTCGTTGTTTCATCAATTCATTTGTTTCCTGGAGCGTTCATGTCCGAGACCAGAATCTATGGTGGCCAGGCGGTAATGGAAGGCGTAATGATGCGCGGCCGCCGGCATATGGCGGTGGCAGTGCGTGCGCCAAACGGCGAGATCGCCGTCTACCATGAACCGCTCAGTATGGGAAAGTGGACTGAACGAGCCCGGCCACTACCTTTTATCCGGGGCGTGTTCATGCTCTGGGATACGCTTGTGCTCGGGATGCGCTCACTGGTTTTCTCGGCGAACGTGGGGCTCATCGAAGGTGACGTCAAGGACAACCGCGAAGCCGCCGAAGACGACCTTACCGGTACTGCGCTCTGGGTAACCGTTGGCATCTCGATCCTGTTTTCGATCGGCCTCTTCTTTGTCCTCCCGCTTGCGCTGGTAGGGTTTCTGGATCGATATATCGAGAGCGATACGCTGAGCAATGTCGTCGAAGGCGCGATTCGGCTGGCAATTCTGATCGGATATATGCTGCTGATCGGCCGGATGAATGACATCAAACGGGTGTTTTCCTACCATGGTGCGGAACACAAGACGATCAACGCCTACGAGGCTGGGGATGAGTTGACGGTCGATAACGTGCGCTCGCACAGCATCAGCCATCCACGCTGCGGTACTGGCTTTTTGCTCGTCGTGGTGCTCCTGTCGATTTTTGTGTTTGCGCTCCTTGGCCGACCGGACTGGTTCTGGCGCATCTCGTCTCGCATCTTCCTGGTCCCGCTCATCGCTGCCGTCGCGTATGAGTTCATCAAACTTACTGCGCAGTACTACGAAAATACGCTGGTGCGCATTCTCGTCGCTCCGAGCATGGCGCTTCAGCGCCTGACGACCCGCCCACCGGACGATGGGATGCTGGAAGTTGCAATTGTGTCCTTCAAGCAGGTTCAAGCGGACGACGGTGAAATTGATCCGTCCGAGATCGAGCGCGATGATGTCGTTCAAGTCGACGAGAGCGGAATCCCGATGGACCGACCTTCGGAACAGCCGGTGTATGAACCAGAACCGTTAACAACAACGGCAGACTAGCTTCGTGCTGTTGGGGAGTCTTGTGGCGCAAGCATTTGCTACTCCATGCAGAAGGGTATTGTCGTGACCGGAGACGGACCACCACCGTCAGCCAAGCTCTGGGGCGGTCGGTTCAGTCAGCCGACCAACGCGCTTGTCGACGAGTTAAATGCTTCGATTGGATTCGATCAACGCTTTGCGCGTCATGACCTAGCCGGGTCGATTGCGCACTCCCGTATGCTGGCGCAGACAGGAATCATCGAAGAGCGTGATCAGCAGGAGATTGAGCGAGGCCTGAAACAGGTCTGGAGCGAGATCCAGGCAGGTACCCATGAGTTTCGCCAGGCCGACGAAGATATTCATCTGAGTGTCGAGGGACGCCTGCGCGCGATCATAGGCTCCCCCGCGGGTCGGTTGCATACCGGACGAAGTCGTAACGACCAGGTGGCGACTGACTTCCGGATGTGGTGCCGGGAAGCGATTCTGATGCTTGCAAGCGGGCTGGTCGATACGGTCGATGCGCTGCTTGAGGTCGGAGACCGTTACCCGGAAGCGATTCTGCCGGGGTACACCCATTTGCAGCGTGCTCAGCCTGTCCTGTTGCGACATCACATGCTCGCCTACGGAGAGATGTTGCTGCGCGATCTCGATCGGCTGGGCGACGCATACCGCCGGACGAATCAGTCTCCGCTTGGGGCCGGGGCGCTGGCCGGGGTGACCTACCCGATCGATCGTGAAGCTACCGCAGAGATGCTCGGTTTTGACGGCGCTTGCGCCAACAGCCTGGACGCGGTCTCGGATCGGGATTTCGTGATTGATACCCTATCGGCCTGCAGCCAGATTTCCATGCATCTTTCCCGATTGGCGGAGGAGCTCGTCATCTGGTCGACGCCAGAGTTCGGGTTCATTGAGCTCGATGACGCGTTTGCCACAGGGTCCAGTATCATGCCGCAGAAGAAGAACCCGGACGTTGCGGAGCTCATCCGCGGGAAGACCGGGCGCGTTTACGGTCACTTGATGGCGATGTTGACCGTCAACAAGGGGCTTCCCCTTTCCTACAACAAGGACCTGCAGGAAGACAAAGAGGGTGTATTCGACACGGTGGATACGCTTGGAGTGATTCTGCGAGTGTTGCCCCCGATGCTGGCCACGACGACCTTTCGACCGGACGTCATGGAGCGAGCAGCCGGTGGCGGCTTTGCGCTGGCGACTGATATCGCTGACTACCTCGTCAAGCAGGGCATGCCATTCCGGGAAGCCCACGAAGTCGTTGGCGCGGTTGTCGGGTACTGTGTAGTAGAGGGCAAGGACTTCCCGGACCTTACGGTTGACGAGTGGCGACGCTTTAGCGAGGTGCTCGCTGAGGGCCGTCCGCCTTTGACGCCGAGAGACGCTGTCGAGGCACGCAACGTGTCCGGGGGTACCGGTGACCGGGTGGTCGAAGAAGCTCGCGGGGCATTTGACGGGAAACTCTCGGGCTTTCGAGAATGGATTGATGCGTGTTCCAGTCAGATTTCAGCGCTGGATCTATTGCTAGGCGAAGAGTGAGTTTGAATGACCGCGATCGACCATATGCGCCATCACCGTCCGGACTCTGAAGACAGACCACTGGTAACGCGAGCTATCCACACCAGCGATGAAATGGAAGCGGTGTATCACATTCGCCGCGAAGTCTTCGTCCGTGAGCAGGGACTCACCCGTTCGGTCTACGACGAGCCGGATGACCGGGTTAGTGTTCACGTTATTGCTCAGTCCAGCGGCCAGATTATCGGTGCCGGGAGGTTGACGTTTATCCGCGATGAAGGGCAGATTGCCTGGCTGGCGGTTTTGAAGTCAGCTCGAAGGACTGGTGCGGGACAGGCGATCATGGACCACTTGATGTCTATTGCCGCTGAGAAACCTGTTCAGTATGTCACGCTGAACGCTCAGACGCATGCGCTCAGGTTCTACGAGCGCTTTGGATTTGAGTCACTCGGTCGACGCTTCCATATGAACCAGATCGAGCACCAGTATATGGTCAAGCAACTGGACGCCGCGCAATCCTGATTCGCGCTAAGTCTGTCAGTCGGTCCGCGCTGCCATCTCATCATTGCGGGATTGGGTACGTGCCGTCACCGCATTCCACACCTCTTCGGGACGATCAGCCAGCAAGACGATCAGGTCGTCCTGGGTCGCTCTGCGCATCAATTCATCAGTTGCTTCGAGCTCATTGAGTACGATCGAGATCTTGCCAGACGGGTAGCCCCAGGCTTCCAGCGCCTCTCGAAGAATCTGAGCGACCTCGCCGGATTCTCGTCCCCGAGTGTTGTAGTCCTCCCGAATGATGATTTCGTCGAACGCCTCCGCCGCGAGAGCCCCGAATCGCTCGATATCCTCTACCCGCCGATCTCCGGGCATGGAAATCATCGCCAGTGCCCGGGAAGGTTTGAGCCGGCCGACGAAGTCTGTCAGTTCCTGCATGCCGGCCACATTGTGGCAATAGTCGACAATGACCCGGTAGCCTCCGGCCTCCAGGAGATTCAGCCGTCCGGGTGAGTGGAAGAATGATGTCGAGAATGATCGTAACCCGGTGCGAATGGTCTGCATGGAGATGTTCGATGCGTATGCCGCAGCAGTGGCGGCGAGCGCGTTCTTCACGTTTACCCGAGCACGACCTTCGAACGTTGCCGGAATGTCCACGACATTGAGAACGGTCGTTTCGCGTTTGCCCTCTGCCAGACAAATGGTCTCGGAGTCACCGCGGCGACGCAGAAAGACAGCAATGCCTCGCGAGCGCAGGTGGCTTCGGACGTGTTCGTTGTCCTCATCCATCGAAAAATAGATGATGTCGCCGCGAGCCCGACGCTCCATCTTCAGACACCATTCATCGTCCGCATTGAGGATGGAGTAGCCATCATTCCAGGTTGCGGCTGGCACGACAGCCTTGACGTCTGCTAGCTGCTCGATCGTATCAACGCCACCGACCCCGAGATGATCGCCTGTGACATTCGTTACGACCGAGACGTCGCAGCGGTCAAATCCAAGTCCGGCGCGCACGATACCACCGCGGGCCGTCTCCAGAACCGCCTGCTCAACGGTGGGGTTCTGCAGCACCATCTGGGCGCTCTGTGGCCCGCTCATGTCGCCCTTGAGGATCTGTGTTCCATCGATGTAGATTCCGTCGGTCGTCGTCAGTCCGACCCGCTTTCCGGACATCTTCATGATGTGGGCGATCATCCGGCACGTGGTTGTCTTTCCGTTGGTACCCGTCACCGCTGTAATCGGAATACGGGATCGAGTTCCTACTGGAAATAGCGTGTCCAGGACCGGACGGGCGACATCCTGCGGTTCGCCTTCTGTCGGGTGAGTATGCATCCGGAAGCCTGGCCCGGCGTTGACCTCGCAGATCGCGCCTGCCTGGTCTTTCAGCGGCCGGGCAATATCGTCGGCAATCACGTCGATTCCAGCGACATCCAGGCCGATGATCATCGCGGCCTGCTCGGCGATTTCGATATTATCCGGGTGAATATCGCCGGTCCGGTCGCGCGAGATACCCCCGGTGGACATGTTTCCGGTCAACTGAAGCTGGACGAATTCCCCTGCTTCGGGCACTGTTTCCAGCGTCTGATCGTTGCGTTCCAGCACCCCGAGCAGTGACTGGTTGATCGGTATTCGGGTCAGCACTTTTTCGTGGCCGATACCTCGGCGGGGATCACTGTTGGTGATATCGATGAGCTCGGCGATGGAGCTGGTGCCGTCCCCGATGACATGGGCGGGAACCCGTTCGGCGCAAGCGATCATTTTTCCGTCGACGACCAGGATTCGATAGTCTTTACCGGTGATGTATGACTCGACCATCACCTGTCCGTTCCGGCTTTCGTCCTGAGCGTACCGGAAGCTCTTGGCGACGTCTTCGTCGCTCTGGAGATTAATCTGGACACCACGCCCGTGGTTGCCATCCATCGGCTTCATGACAATCGGGTATCCAATCGAGCGGGCGACCGACAACGCTTCTTCGAAATTGTCGACAGTCCCTCCGCGTGGGACAGGGATACCGACGCCAAGAAGTAACTGGTTGGTGAGCCGCTTGTTGCTGGCGATGTCGACCGCGATGTCGCTGGTTTCGGAGGATACGGTGGCCCAGATGCGCTTCTGATAGACGCCGTATCCCATCTGAACCAGTGACCGGCTTGGGTCCAGCCGGATAACTGGAATACCCCTGCGCTCGGCTTCTTCAACTAGTGCTTTCGTGCTGGGTCCATAGGCCAGGCGCTCGGCGATCAGAATGAGCTCTTCGAGCTCGTCTTCGAAGACGAACTCAGGATCATCTCGAAGGTAAAGCAGCTGTTCGACGAAAAGAGCCTCGGCCAAAAGACGGGCAGGGGC
>JBBDTL010000033.1:0-1887 GCA_040904465.1 Thermomicrobiaceae bacterium
TGACAGGCTTTTCGAATTTTCGGCGCATGTCCTGAACCCGGTTCTCCCCAAAATGCCGCGCACCAGCTGCGTAAGCTGCCTCCACCATGTCACGATCAACAGTCTTGGTTACCGCGACGAGCTGGATCTCAGCAGGTGACCGCCCAGCTTGTGCCGCGGAGTCAGCGATCCGGTTCTGAATCTCAACCAGATTGTTTGCGATACTCATTGGTCACCATTCCAGATGTCTGGAGAATCTGCCACCATGATAACCGATGTAAATAGTCCAGTCCTCGGGCCGAGGCCCCTTCGGGAAAACATCGTTCCATCTGAACACTGAGTACAGAGATCGCTGATTTCAATAGACCCAGGATCGACCCCGGTTGCACGAAGCTGCGCCTGATTCGCGGCTCGCAGATCGAAGTACAAGCCAGCGGTAGTCTCGGAGAAGGCATCACATTCTGAGGCCGCCGGATTTTCCCGCCACCGGTCAATGACCTCAGTTCCCACTTCATAGCAGGATCGGCATATCGACGGACCAAGACAGACTTTGAGATCCGAGGGGTCGCTTCCGTACTTCTTGCCCAGTGCGGCGACCGCTTCGCTCGCAATGCCCTCAACAGTACCCCTCCACCCGGCGTGGATCGCCGCGACGGCGCCCCTGACGGGATCGTGAATCAAGATTGGTACACAGTCGGCCGCCATGACTCCGATCGGCAGGCCAGGGGAGGCGGTCATCAAACCGTCTACTCGCCGGATAGATGTCTCCACGCTGTCAGCCCCGGACCCTGCGTGACGCTCATCTACCGGGACGACTGCGGTCTCATGGACCTGTCGTCCAAGCACCAGACGGCGGTAATCGTACCCGATCGCTTCAGCCCAGGATTGTCGATTTTGGTGCACTAGATCCAGTGCATCACCGACCATGAAACTCATATTTCCGTTTAGCGGCAAGGCTGGAGTCCGGGTCGTGACTCCATGAACGACAGCCTCCTGGTTCAACGTTGAGAACCGGAAAACCGGGAGCTGCGACGGGTCAGTTTCCTGACCATTGCGCTGGACGCTGCTGGTCACCTAGTATCGCTCCAGATTGATAGGTACATCGATGATTACCGGGGTACTCCCTGCCAACGCTTCCCGTAGCATCGTCGTCAGCTGCTCGGGAGACTCTGCACGCATCCCGGGAATACCATAGGCTTCGGCGATCTTCACATAATCGGGATTGACGAGATCGACGTCAATGAAGCGCCCGGGGTAGGTGCGTTGCTGAGCTGCCTTGACCGCCGTATGGGTACTGTCGTTGAAAATCACGAACGGTACGGGGATTTTGTGGTGAACTGCTGCACCCAGCTCGGTCAGTGTGAACTGAACACCCCCGTCGCCGTTGATCGAGACAACATCCAGATCGGGTCTCGCGACCTTCGCGCCAATCGCGGTGGGTAGCGAGGAACCGAGCGTTCCGAAGCCGCGCGGGAAGGTGTAGGTGCGCGCGCCGTAAACCGGGAAATAGCGGGCTGCCTCGTACGACATCATCGTCATATCGTTAACGACGATTCCGTCGCGGGCGATCGCCGACCGCAGTGCATGGAGATATGGCACGTAGCGGGCTGCCCGTTCGTCGGCCGGCTCAAAGTTCGCCTCTCGGCCTTTCGCGATCTCTGATTCATCCCAGCGCTCGCGAGGTCCACCCTTGCTGGCGATGTTTTCGATCAGTGCGCGCAATGTTGCGGCGCTATCGGCCTGGATCGTGACGTCGGCCTGGTAGCGTTTGTTGAACTCATTGTCATCAAGATCGATGTGAATGAGCTTTTCAGGGAGGGGCATCGTACCGTTCGCCGTCGTGCGGACACCGAGTCCGGTACCGATTGCAATACACGTGTCGCTCTGTTTAAGAAATGGAACGACCGG
>JBBDTL010000034.1:0-11375 GCA_040904465.1 Thermomicrobiaceae bacterium
TGCCACCGTTGTTCTCCCAGTAAGTGTAGAACACGTCCGGAACGTTGTGACTGGTGACGTCGAAAAAGTGCATCGAAGGATCTGAATCCTGCCCGGCCGGGTTGGTTGGAGGCGGTTCCGCGGTCACCGTGTGCGGAAAGACCCCGATTTGCTCGTAGCGGACAAGCTCGTTTACAAGACAGGCGGAGAGATTCCACTGACCGGCCGATTGCAGCCGGACGAATCCGGTTACTGTCGTCGACTCCCCCGGAGCCAGGGGACCGGGCAGTCCCCATCGCCACGGGTTCGGTAAGCCGGTATTGCCTTCAAAGTCGATGCCGACGCGGAATCTTCCCTCGATCCGGTTGCCGAACGCCATCGTGAAGTCCTCGTTCTCCTCATAGACGTAGAGGGGAGGTGGACTCTGCGTCTGAACGGTGTTGCTTCCGGTGTTCTTGACGGTGATATCGACCCGGAGCGTGCCGCCGGCATAGAGCACATCCGGAATCATCGTCACGTTAGTGATCTCCGCCGTCGCTGGGGCGACGGGGGGCGGGGTCTGTCCGGGACCCGACGGAGGTGGAGAATAGTTGCCCGCCTGACTGCGGATTTCGGGCAGCCGGCTGTAGATTCCATTCCCTGGACATTCGGTCGCCATGAAATCGCGATGGGCGCAAACGTTGGGAACGCTGGTGTGGTTCCCGAATGCTCCGGCACCCATCGGATCCAGATGCGGAGCGCGTTCTCCAACAATTCGGGCCATCGATGCGATCGCTGCCTGGGATGTATCAGAGTTCTCAAAGTTCCCGATCGCGGCGATCCCGAGGGAGCCGGTGTTGTTCGAAAGGGTGTGAGCTCCGATGACCTCCGGCCCGCCGTAGCGACCTTCGTAGACGTTTCCAGACTGATCAACCAGGTAGTTGTAGCCGATGTCTCCCCAGCCGAGTGTGACCGCGTGGTAGTAATAGATTGAGCGAACCACGGCGGCAGGGTCGGATCCACCTGTACTGGTGACGGTGTGGTGAACGATGACTTTCTGGATCGGTGCGTAGCGCGGCGTCCAGCGCTCGGAACCATCGGAGTATCGCAGGTCCTCGTTCGCACCCCAGCCAGCGCGTGAGATAATCCAGCCGTCGATCTCGTTCTCGACGGTGCTCATAAACTGTGCAGGCGGACTGGTATCGACGCAGCCGATTTCCACCTCATGCACGCTGGGTGTCGCGCCGCTCATCGAGGGAATCAGTTGCAGTTCATACTGCACGTGATTACTCGGGCCGGAGATGTGTGGCATCGCGTAAACTCTTGGTGTGGTTGCCTGGTCAATGTGCGTATCGAGATGCATGTGGTGCCAGTCAGTCCACTGCTCACCATCGACGCTGGTGCGCACGCGCAAATCCAGTCGAGAGCCATCGGGGATCTCGGCGTTCCAGCCGATCTCGACGCTCTCGAACTGCTGCGCAGCGGTGAAAGCCGCCGACTGGTAGGTTCCGCTCGACGGAAAAACATTGCGCTCGATCCAGCGCATCCTTGTCATTTCGGCACGGCTCGTGGGGGTTCGATGGAGATCGAACACGCTGGCGAGAAGCAATCCACCAGCTACCTTCATTACCTGTCGGCGGTTGATTCGTTCTTTCAGGAGATTTAGCATGATTCAAGGCGCCTTTGAATCTGAATCGGATCGAACGAAGCCCGTTCTACCGATATTTATAGTGGAACCCGGATGTACAGACAATGTGTACGAACGAGCCAAGGGTACCATACAGCTTCTAGTACCGGTCATGCTTTTGCCAGACTGTTGACGCGTCGAGCAACGACATATCCTGGAGCAGCGAGTGGTGAGCGACATGGCTGAGACGGAGATTCAAGTGACACCGCGACACTGGTATGCCGATCGGCGAGTATGGTTGTTCTGTACAGTGATCGCCGCCTCGATCGGCGCGTTTCTCGTTGCCCCGTGGTCACTTCAGGAGAAATCGATCGCTGCGTTGCACGGACTCTGCGCCCAGCAGCCAACTCATTCCTTCTGGTTCGGCGATTCCAGGCTTCCGTTTGATGCCCGAATGACAGGCATCTATGGAGGATTCCTTATCGTCGGGCTCTATCAGTTTGCCCGAGGGCGACTCTATCATACGGGCACCCCGCCCGCGTCGCTCCTGATCATGCTCGCCTGCTTCGTTGCGATAATGGGTTTCGACGGCGTAAATTCGACGCTCAATGACCATGGTCTGCCCCACGTATACGAGCCGAGTAATCACCTTAGATTCTTCACGGGCGCAGGAACCGGCACGGCGATGGCGGTCTTCATATGGTTGATTGCAGGCGGTGTCCTCTGGTCGCCCGAGATCGCATCGACACGCCCGATCCTTCGCGGACCGAAAGAGCTGCTATCGATCGGGGCACTGGTGACAATGTTCTGGGCCGTGTTGCAGATCAATGCACCGATCCTGTTCCCGCCGATTGCTGTGTTTCTGGTGATCGCCGCAGTGTTTGTTGTGGCCTCGATGGCACTGGTGACGATCCGTCTGGCCGGCGGTGCTTTTCAGCAGGCAAACCGTCCAGCAGACCTTGCCCGGAGCGCCGTCGTCGCAGTGGTCGTTGCCTATGCGGTCATGAGCGCAATCTCTGGCGCGCGCTTCATGCTCGAGGCCGCTGTTGTCGCCTGACACATTGCCTGCCTGACGACGAGAGGGCGGCCGCAGTTGACCGCCCCCAATGCCTGGATTGCTCAGGTTCGCTATTTGTCGGTCGGCCAGGCGCCGTACCAGTCGAACGGGTTCTCGTTCAGGTTGATCACCACATTTTTCGTCTGGGTATACAGATCGATGGCGTGCTTGCTCAACTCGCGGCCAATCCCGCTCTGCTTGAAGCCGCCGAACGGCGCCTCGGGCGGGTTCACCGTCGGGAAGTTGATACTGATGTTTCCGGCCCGGATGTCCCGCGCCAGCCGGTGCGCTCGCTTGATGTCGTTGGTCCAGATCGTCGCCGCCAAACCGTAGATACTGTCGTTCGCCATACTGACGACGTCTGACTCGCTCTTGAACGGAATGACGGAGAGCACGGGGCCGAAGACTTCCTGCTGGGCGATGCTCATGTCGTTCTGCACCTGGTCGAAGATTGTGGGGTGAACGAAATTGCCTTTCTTCAGCGATTCCTGATCGACTCGCACGCCTCCCAGTCTCAGGTCAGCTCCTTCGGACCGCGCCTTTTCGACAAAGCTCAACACCCGTTCGCACTGCGCCGGCGAGATGACAGGCCCCATCTGAGTGGAATCTTCCAGGGGATCGCCGATCCTGATCTTTCCTGCCTTGCTGACGAACTGGTCCATGAACTCATCATGAATCGATTCGTGCAGGAACAAGCGTGTCCGGGCGGTGCACCGCTGTCCGGCATTGGTAAAGATGGCGAAGAGTGACCCGTTCACGGCCTCGTCGAGATCGGTGTCCGGGAAAACGATGTTCGGTGATTTTCCGCCGAGCTCAAGCGAGACCTTCTTGATAGTGCCCGCGCTCCGACGAATGATGTCTTTTCCGGTCTCGGTTTCCCCGGTAAAGGCGAGCTTGTCGACATCCGGGTGCTCGGCAATCGCCGCGCCGATCTCGGCGCCAGGACCGGTCAGAACATTGACGACCCCTTCCGGAATACCAGCTTCCAGGCAGATCTCACCGAGCAGTAGCGCGGTGATCGGGGTTGCCGAGGCTGGCTTCAGGACAACCGTGTTTCCGGTTGCCAGCGCAGGACCAAGTTTCCAGGCAGCCATCAACATTGGGAAGTTCCAGGGGATGATCTGCCCACATACGCCGAATGGTTCCCGGGTCGTGTAATCGAGCAGCGGTCCATTCATCGGGATGGTCTCGCCCCAGATCTGCCCGGTGAGGTTGGCGTAATACTCGAAACAGTTAGCCGAGTTGGTCACATCCTGTCGGGACTCGATAATGATCTTTCCGCAGTTCAGGGTTTCGATTCGCGCGAGCTCTTCAGTACGTTCGCGGATAATTTCAGCTACCCGGCGGATACGGGCGCTGCGCTCGATCGGCGTCATGGTTCTCCAGGGTCCGTCGTCAAACGCTTTTCGGGCGGCAGCGACGGCACGATTGACGTCCTCGACGCCAGCCTTCGCGATACGCCCAATTGGCTCGTTGTTTGTCGGGCTGATGGTATCGAATGTCTCGCCCGAGGCGGCGGGCACCTGTTTTCCGTCGATGAGCAGGTTGTACATCTTCAGTTCGGTTTCTACTGCCATGCACGCATCCTTCCAGTTGAAACAGCAAACGGAACGCTGACGGTTACGTGGTCTATGGTAAATGAAAATGGCTGGAAATACAGGATTACCGTGTAGCCTGGGTGGCTATTTGTCCAAGGAAGCGCTCGAGTCGGATGATTGGTTGCCAAGGAGTCGCTCGACTTCGTCTAGCAGGCGAATGATGTCGAACGGTTTGGGGATAAACCCGGCAGCGCCCATCTGGCTGGCGAGGTGCTCCCCTTTCTGAACAGCACTCATGACGAGGATTGGAATCGAAACACCCGCGTCGCCGAGTCGCTGGGCCATCTCCTGACCGTTCATGCTCGGCATCCAGAGATCGAGCAAAATCAGGTCCGGCTGCTCATGACGTACGCTCTCCAGCCCCTCATGCCCGTTCCTTGCGACACGAACGGGAAATCCTTCGGACGAGAGGATGTCCTTTATCGTCAAAAGGATATTCTGATCATCGTCAACGATGAGTATCGACTGTGGCTTGTTCAAGACTAGGTACCTCGGACCGCTGTAAAGAAACGTGAAATGTCGAACCGACGTCGAGTTTACTCTCTACCCAGATAGCTCCGCCATGCTGCTCAACGATTGCCTTGCAGATGTAGAGGCCGAGTCCTATTCCCGGCGCATCCCCGTTGCTGGCCTGAGCGCTGCGAAAGTAGCGATCAAAAATGCGTTCCAGATCGCCGGCGTCAATGCCTGGTCCGGAATCGGTGATTGATACTCGTACACGGTCGTTATCGTTCCAGCATCGTACCGAGATCAGGCTCCCCGGAGGACTGTATTTCTGCGCGTTTTCGAGCAGATTCTCAATGACTTGCTGAACGCGTACCTGATCGACTTCTGATACAAGCTCATCTGAGATGTTGACGTCGATTCGATGGGAACCGGTCACGGCCGCGCGCTCGACCACATCGCTGACCAGGTGGCTGATGTCGACCTTTTCGAGACTGGAAAGCAATTTGCCCTGCTCGATTCGGGACGCGTCGAGAAGCCCCTGGACGAATGCCCGAAGCCGGGTTGCCTCACGGTTGAGACGAATCACCGAGCGAAGCTCTGGCGATTCATCTCCCTGCGCCGAGAGTCGCCGCTCAAGATACTGACCCGTGGCCAGAATGGTGGTGAGTGGCGTCTTCAAATCGTGTGCAGCCACCGACAGGAACTCGTCTTTCAGGCGGGTCGATTCCTCACGCGCGGCGAGTTCAGCCTGGGCATCGATATGTCTGCGGTTCTGGAGCAGCACGGCGACCTGGTCTGAAAGCAATTGAAGGAGCGCCAGATCATCCTCGGCAAAAATCGGCGGATTCGGTGAGTAAAGTGAGATAACACCGATCGTTTCATCAGATGTGATGATCGGTGCTGCCATGACCGCAAACGCCTGACCGCGCTCGTACACCTCGCGGCTCGCCGGGTCGTCGGTGACCGTATCCAGCGACATGATCGGCCGGTTCTCGCTGAACGCCCGGCCACCGATCGTTTCTCCGGGTTTGAACTTGTTGTAGCGAAACTCGATGAGTTCTGTCTCCGGGTTCCAGAGACCGATGGCTGCATAAGGAGCGCCTACGGTTTCAGCGCAGGATGCCTCGATATGCCGCAGGGCATCGTGCTCTGATGCCCAGCGCGGCAAGGTGAGAGTCTGTCGCAGGAATTGACGCAGTTCAGGCTCTTGCCACGCCTGGCGGAGCACCGACGGGGTTGCGAACCCGATCAGGTAAAGAACCGCCGAAAATAGTAGGAGCACCTGCCGCACAAGCTCGATCATCGTGCCAATCAAACCGTCGGTAACAGTAACTCCGACAACGAGTGCGAGCGCTGCACTTAGTGCCACCGTTCCCATGGCGATAGCGCGCAAGCGTTTTCGGGTAATGCCGTTGGCCGACTTTGATCCCTCGTAAAAGCGGTAGGCGGCGAAACCAGTTGTCGCCGAGAAGTACCCCACAATCCCGAGCAGAATGAGCAGGTTGTCGGTCCCGAGCACCTCCGCGACGAGTATAGAGCCCAGCATTGCTGCCCCGGCCGCGCGCATATGGCGTTGCTCGACCGAGGAGAACTGTTGAGCAAGCGTGAGCAGGAGGTAGGGCAGGGTCAGGATCAGAATCGGTGTAATACGCTCCGAGACCGGAACCGGGATAACATCCAGAAGGCGCTGTACCCAGGTGTAGGCAATGATCAGTGCAAGCAACAAGAAGAAGGCAAGTACATGCAGGTTGCTTCTGGTCGGTCGCTGGATCGTCGCGTACACGACGTAGATCGCAACGCAGAGGAATACTCCCTGGGTTAGAACGCTGGATGCCTCAACCACCGACATCAGACATACTCAATCTGTTGAAACTCTCTGGGCAGGCCCGCGTTCCAGCATCAACCAGCGAAACGCCGAGCACCGCTCGCGCTGGACGCCAATAGCTTGTCTCCGCAATAAACCTGCCCGGAGCGCATCGAACGGTCAATTACCGAGTTCACGGTTAGTCCGGTTCCACCACCGTATAGAAGTGCGGTTCTCGGTGGTCCAGCATTGGAACGACCGTACCCAGCACATGTTCCTGGAACATGTCCGTGGCCCGGTGTGCGGTTACTGCGTCTTCGTCAACGTATTGCTCAAAGAGCAGGAACTTGCGCGGATCCTCGATCGACCGGTTGACGACGTATTGCAGGCAACCGGGCTCCTCATCAGAATTGCAATAGGCAACCATCTTTTTCAGGACCTCGGCAACCTCGTCGTCTTTGCCTTCCTGGGTGTAGTAGTTCGCGACCAGCACGATCATGGTGTCAGTTCCTTTCATTTCACTGTCAGATCCGTCGTCGTATGTATCGAACGCCTCGATCAGATTCACCCGGCCCGGACTCATCCAGTTGATTCCTCGACCAGGAATTCGAGGCGATTTCCTGCGGGATCGTGGCAGAAGAATCTGCCCCGTCCGGGGATCGGGTCGCCGTCCTGGGTTGCCTCCCCGTTCCTCTCCAGCCGTTCCCGAAACGGAGCGAGCTCATCCACTTCCAGACAGAGATGCCGTCGCACCCCGTCTGCCTGGTTTGGCTCTTCGAGCAGATGGAGTTCGTTCTCCCCGATCTGGAACCAGGCGATGATCGGAATATGCGGTAGTGTATCCGGCATTGCAAGTTCTTCGAAACCGAGGACGTCCCGATAGAACCGCACCGCGGCGACGTGGTGTTGCGGCGGTATCGAAATCGCAATATGGTGAATCCCTTTGACGGTTGGCACTGGAATCTCCCTGCACGCATTTCCCCGGACGAATGGCGTCTCCCCTTATAACACGGCATGACAGGTCTTTGCCGTGGTATCCAGAGATAACTGGAACTCCGGTATACTCGAAGGAGAGTCAGGGAACAGTTCGCACATCGGGATCGATGCTGGAGGTACTGGATGCGTATCGCGATTATATCCGATAGCCATGGCAATCTCACCGCCCTTGACACCGTCCTCGCCGATATCGATAGAACCGGGCCGTATGACGCCGTTTTAATGGGCGGCGACGTTGCATACGGTGGACCCTTTCCAGCCGAGTGTATAGACAGGATTGCCGAGCGCGGCCTGCCATCGGTTCGCGGAAACACTGATCAGATGATTCTTGATGCGGTTGCAGGCAGCGGCGATCCCCATGGTGAGTGGGTCGTCAATCAGCTTGGCGAAGATCATTTGCGATTTCTCGAATCCGTCACTGTCCAATATACCGTGGATACGGGGCACGGGACAACGCTCGGGCTCGTCCACGCAACACCGTGGAGTATCTACGACAGTTACCTTCCGGATAGTACCGATGTCGATTTTCGCCGGATGCTGCTGGAAGCGGGCACCAGCGTGCTCGCCTATGGTCATATCCACCTGCAGCATCATCGCGCACTCGATAGCGGACATGTTATCGGAGTGGGTAGTGTGGGATTGCCGTTCGACGGCGATCGGCGGGCGATGTATACCGTAGTCGAGGCAGGCGCCGGAGGGTTCAATATCGATTTCCGGCGGCTTGAGTACGACTTCGAATCGGCGATACGCCAGGCGAAATCCAGTGGCGGCCCGAACGGCGAAACTTTCGCCACGAATCTGGCCAATGCGACGCGCCCGGGATGATTCCTCCAGGAACCAGCAGGTGGAGTCCGATGCGAGTCACGGGAACCGGCTGTGATACGATTTTTCGGTTATGAAGGGCGTTCGATTCAATCAGGGCGATACTGCAACTGTGACACGCCTGCTATTCGCGATTCTCCTGATCCTCATTGCAATCGCGCAATCGACCATATTTTCGTTAATTGATGTTGTCGGGATTGCGCCGAATATCGTACTCGTCCTGGTGTTGGTGCTCAGCGGCCGGTACGGTGTCAGGGAAGGTCTGTTCTGGGCTTTCGGAGCAGGAATTATGCTGGATATTCTGGCACTTGATCCGCTCGGCTCGAATGCGCTGGCATTGATTCCGGTTGCAGTTATCGGTTCAATGGCGCAGCGACCAATGTTGCAAAGCGGTCTGCTGCTGACGATGCTAATGGTATTGCTGGCGACGCTGGCTCATTTCTCAATGGCTTCGATAATCGATACACTCTCAGGAACTGGCTACTCGATAGCTGTGAGTATCCGGTTGGGACTGGTCACGGCGTTCTTGAACACGCTGGTAGTCCCGCCGCTCTACGGACTTGTCATATTGCTCGATCGCTTTGGAGTACAGGGTGTGGGGCAAGCGTAAACGCATGGAGCTGGTCCGATTTTCGGACCGCCGCAAATACCGGAGCGAGGAGCGTTCGCCGGACGAGATCATGTTAACCCGGCGCATGTTTGTGATGAAGGGGATGGTCGTTACCGGATTCGGCGCGCTGGCCGGAAAACTCTGGCAAATGCAGTTGGTGGAGTCCGCAGAGCATCAGACTCGCGCCGAAGGAAACCTGCTGGATGATGAGCCGATACCCGCTCCACGAGGAATGATTCTCGATCGGAATGATGAGGTCCTGGCGGAGAATCGTGTCACCTGGCGAGTGGAGATGATCCCAGCACGACTGCCGTCCGATGAGGACGAGTTTGCCTACGTCCGGGAACAGGTCATTAAGACGCTTGAATTGCGGGACATGCTGGCGATTCGTCGCCATTCCGTGCCAAACGAGATAAACGGTGATCTGGCGATACGGATTGCCGAGGAGACCGGCATCGCGCTCGAAGATATCGAGCAGCACATTGACAGCGCTCATGAGTCCGACAACGTCATTCCGATTCTCACCGACCTCGATCCGATTGACGCTGATCGTCTCTCCGAGGCGGTACGAAGCATACCGGGCGTGGCAGTCATCAACCAATTCGATTATATTGTCCAGTCAAACCCCGTGTCCGCAAACCGTACCCTCCTCAGAGACGATCTTGATCGCGAGATCGCGCTTGCGCTCGAGGCGAACCAGGTCTACCTTCCGGGAATCAGGGTCGACGGCGAAGCGCTGACTCGACGATACCCGGGAGGTGAGTCATTCTGTCACATTCTTGGTTATGTCGGGCCGATTACGGAAGAGGAATTCGAGACGTCAGAGGCACTCTCGGGTCAGAGCCCCTATCTCCCGACCGATCTTGTGGGAAGAGGCGGGTTAGAGCAGGCGCTGGAGACCGATCTGCGCGGGCGGCGTGGCGTTCGCTTCGTACAGACCGATGTCCGGGGGATCACTATTAGTGAGCTGGAAGATCGTCGTATCGAGGCGGAGCCGGGCCGCAATGTGCATCTCACAATTGATCGACGCTTCCAGGAGGCCGTAACACGTGCGCTTCGGGAGGGTATCGAATTCGCCAACGAGGCCGCCCTGGAAGATGACAGGGACGAGGTGCGCTCGGGGATCGTGGTGGCAATGGATCCTCGAAGCGGCGAGATTCTGGCGTTGGTCAGCCTGCCGAACTACGACAACCAGATGTTCGTCGACGGTATCCCTCAGGAAGAGTACGACAAACTGATTGAGGATCCGCTAAACCCACTGACCAACAAGGCGATTAGCGGGGCATATCCTCCGGGCTCGACGATCAAGCCACTATTGAGCTGCGCTGGACTCGAGGAAGGGACGATCACGCAGGATACCGAGTATTACTGTGCGGGCTCGATCGAGGTTCCCACAGTTGGGCTTGATACCGAGCACAACACGTACGTCTGCTGGTGGCGAGACGGCCATGGTTCGCTGGATGTTGAAGGAGCGATCTCGCAATCGTGCAATATTTTCTTCTACAATGTCGGCGCTCCATATCAGGTTCCCGAGGGCTCGGACGAAGCGCTCCATTATTTCCTTCCCAATGACCAGACGCCACACTATTTCGAGGGTCTCGGTATCGACATGATCGGGGAGTACCTGAGAAATGAGTTCGGCTTAGGTCAGCCCACCGGTATCGAGCTCGCCAATGAGACTGAGGGCGTGGTGCCGGATCCAGAATGGCTGTTCCAGTCGCCACTCAGAGAGTACTGGTCGGTGGGTGACACCATCAATGTCTCAATTGGACAGGGGCACCTCTCCGCCAGTCCGCTCCAGATTACCTCGGCGATAGCGGCGATCGCGAACCGCGGAACGTTGTATCGTCCTCGGCTCGTCAGAGGCTTTGGTGGGGGCGTTGACGGCGAGTACGAGCCAGTTAGTCCAGAAGTTCTCCGCGAGCTGCGTATTAGCCAGGAGAACCTTGAGATCGTTCGAAGCGGAATGCTGGGAACGATCACGATGGGAACGGCCGCAGACAAGTTTCCCAGGACTGGTGACGGCATTCAGATCGCCGGGAAGACAGGAACTGCTGATTTCGGTGAAGAGATTGACGGTAGCTACGGCACCCAGCACGCGTCGTTCTGCGCTTTCGCACCTTTCGATAATCCCGAGATCGCTGTGACCGTGCTCATCCCCGGCGGTGGAGAAGGCTCGACATATGCGGTCCCTGTGGCTGATGCAGTCCTCGCCTACTATTTCGGCCGGGAACCCATGGAGCCGCAAGAGGACGAAGACGCCGAAAACGATGAGAACGAGGAGAACGACGAAGGCAATCCTCCGGAAGATAACGGGGATATTGATGACGGCGGTGAATTCCCGGAGGACGCTGGTGAGGATGACGCGCCTGATGACGCAGAGTCCACCGACGATCCGGTAGTCTGAGTTCCCGACAACACGCAGGTGGGGGCATCCGTTCGATGGGGGACCACAA
>JBBDTL010000035.1:0-11362 GCA_040904465.1 Thermomicrobiaceae bacterium
CATTAAGCCTGCGCTGAATCCAGTCAGGCGATGGCTCAACTTTGACATTATCAACAACGATCCCGATATAGCGTGAGCAGAGGTCAGGTGCATCAATCGTCACCAGGCTGTCTGTTTGTTCATATGATGTCAGATCGGCGAAGTCAGGCATCGTCGCTTCGCCGCGAATCAGCGCGGCAAGTTCCCGTGCGATGCCAACCATCGAGAAAGCGTGAACCAGATTTGGCGTAATCTCAAAATCGATGACATCTTCGCCAAGGTAATCCCGCAATGGTGTGCCAATGGGGGCGTCATCGCTCAGAACCATGATGCCCTCATGCTCTTCGGACAGCCCCAGTTCCTTTTCAGAGCAGACCATTCCTTCAGACCTGATTCCTCGAAGCTTGCTCGGCTTGAGCGTAATCATCTTAAATTCGTCGGCATACGGGTCGACGAGTTTCGCTCCGTTTACCGCCAGTGCGACATTCTGTCCTTTTGCGATATTTGGAGCTCCCGTGACTACGGTCAGTCTGTGTTCACCCGCTTCAACGGTTGCGAGTACGAGTCGATCGGCATTCGGGTGCTGTTCAACTTTCTGGACATGACCAACATAAACGCCTTCCCACATTGCACCAATCTTTTCGATTGATTCTGCTTCAAGGCCCGCCATCGTTAGCCGCTCGGCGATCTCTTCAGTCGTCAGATCGTTCGGAACCAGATCTCTCAGCCAACGCACTGGAACTCTCATTTATCGCCCTCTCTGACAAATATTAGACGTTTCTTGCATTACGTACATTGCTGAACTATCAGACGCTGACTCGATGAAATTGCTGAAGAAATCTCAGATCGCCCTGATAGAAGTTTCGAATATCCTCAACTCCATACTTCAGCATTACCAGCCGCTCAATGCCGACGCCGAATGCCCACCCAGAGTATTTGTCTGGATCGTAGCCGACGTTGCGAAGGACGTGTGGATGCACCATCCCTGCCCCCAGGATTTCGATCCATCCTGAGCCCTTACATACGCGACATCCATCACCGCGACAAACCATGCAATCAATTGCGAAATCTACACCGGGCTCTACAAAAGGAAAGTAGTCACATCGGAATCGTACCTTGCGCTCGCGCCCGAAAATCTGACGAGCAAACTCCGCCAGCGTACCTTTCAAGTCGGACATCGTAATGTTTTCGTCGACAGCGAGTCCCTCGATCTGGTGGAAATGCCACTCATGGGTGGCGTCCAGCGCCTCATATCGATAGCAACGACCCGGGACGACGACTCGCACCGGGGGCTCGATTTGCTCCATCGTTCTGATCTGCATCGGTGAAGTGTGCGGGCGAAGGACGATCTCGCGCTGGTCGGACTCGATGAAAATCGTGTCCCAGACATCCCGAGCGGGGTGATCCTGGGGGATGTTCAACGCGTCGAACGCGTAGTAGGCATCCTCGACTTCCGGTCCCTCGACCGTCTGGAATCCCATCAGACCGAACACCCGTGTGACCTCGCGAATCATCCGCGTTACCGGGTGGAGCGTACCGATCGAGGGTGTGCGTCCGGGGAGCGTGACATCGATCCGGTCTTCTTTCAGCCGGTTCTCCAGCGACGCGGCAAGCACGGTATCCTGCCGCCGGTCGAATGCTTCCTGCAGCTCGTTACGCAACGCGTTGACTGCCTGGCCGAACGAAGGCCGCTCCTCAGCTGGAAGCTGGCTGATCCCCTTCATGGAGGTGGTGACCTGACCCTGGCGACCGAGATAGTTTCTATGCCAGGTTGCCAGATCTTCCTCGCCGCTTGTCCGCTCCAGCTCATCCACTGCCTGACGCTTCAGGCGCTCCAGTTCCTCGCTCATTAAGTTACTCCGTTCGACTGTTCCGCGAAATTGACGATGGCTTGTCGTGAATCTGATGGCTGTTAACAAAAAGATCCCCGCCACAGGGGCGAGGTTCATCCACACGTTACCACCCTGATTGATCGCGTTGCGACCATCTCAGTGCTGATGCGACGAGAAGTTCATCGCTTCCAGCGGCTCCGATAATGGGGAGCAAGGCCAGGGACGGTTAGTGGGTCTCGATAGACCGTTCGCCGGCCGGCTCGGGAGTGAATTCACCGGGTCGCAACTCGATGCGGTTTGCAGTCATTGACCGCATCTCCCTGAGTCGTGCGAGCTTCCGGCTACTCGTCTCCGTCGACGCCGTTCAGAACCTTGATTGTCGATGGCAGTATAGCAATCGTTGAGCGTGCTGGGCAATTGGCGAATCTTCGCGTGAAGTTGACGATGCACGGCTATAATCCCTCGGGAACGAACGTTGATGAATACTCGAGCCTGAGGCGTCGCGGCTCTTGAAAGGGAATGACATATGCTCGGCACAATGATCATCGCGGTACATGGCAGGGAAATCCTCGATTCGCGGGGCAACCCCACAGTGGAAGTCGATGTCTTCCTGGAATCGGGCGAGTCAGGGCGCGCCGCGGTTCCCTCAGGCGCATCGACTGGGCAGTTTGAGGCCGTTGAGCTGCGGGACGGCGGGCCCCGCTATGGCGGGAAAGGTGTTGAGACCGCTGTCGAGAACGTAAATGAGCGACTTGCCGATGCAGTAGTCGGCCTGGATGCGCAGGACCAGCGGGCGATCGACCAGGTCATGATCGAGCTCGACGGGACCCCCAACAAAGGCGCGCTCGGAGCCAACGCGATCCTCGGAGTTTCGCTGGCGGTTGCGCGTGCCGCGGCGACCGCCTCAAACCTGCCGCTCTACCGCTATCTGGGCGGTCCGAATGCTCACACGCTGCCGGTACCAATGATGAACATTCTCAACGGTGGCAAGCACGCCGAAGGCTCCAGCGTCGATATGCAGGAGTTCATGGTGATGCCGGTAGGAGCCGAGAGTTTTCGTGAAGGCGTCCGCTGGGGAGCAGAGATCTTTCACTCGCTGAAGGGTGTGCTCTCCCGACAAGGTTATGCGACGTCGGTGGGTGATGAGGGCGGTTACGCGCCGAGCCTGGACAGCAACGCGGAAGCGCTCGAGGTAATCTCAGAGGCGATCAGTAAGGCCGGCTACAAACTCGGCGAGGATATTGTCCTGGCTCTTGACCCGGCGGCCTCTGAGCTCTTTAAAGATGGCAAATATCATCTAGAGGGCGAAGCCCGATCGCTGACTCAGGATGAAATGGTCGATTACTGGGCCGAACTGACAGACCGTTTCCCAATTGCTTCACTCGAAGACGGGCTGGACGAGGAAGACTGGGGAACCTGGCAGAAGTTGAATGAGCGAATCGGTGACCGCGTGCAACTCGTCGGTGACGATCTACTGGTCACCAATACGGAACGTCTGGCGCGGGGTATCTCTGAGAACTCCTGTAATTCGATTTTGATCAAGGTGAATCAGATCGGCACATTGACCGAGTCGTTTGCGGCGATCAGCATGGCCCAAGGTGCGGGGTGGTCCTCCGTGATTTCACATCGTAGCGGTGAAACTGCCGACTCGTTCATCGCGGACCTGGTTGTTGCCACGAACGCGGGACAGATCAAGACAGGCGCCCCCTCTCGAATGGACCGTGTGGAGAAGTTCAACCAGCTTCTCCGCATTGAAGAAGATCTCGGCGAACAGGCAGAGTATGCCGGGCGCGGTGCACTCAGGCTCTTGAAGTAACGAACCTCGCAAAAAAGGGGAGGCGTATTGGCCTCCCCTGGTCCGGTGACTCAATCGGAATAGAGCGGAATGCCCGCCATCGGCGGCGCCGGATCGATTCCGAGGATCTTCAGCACAGTGGGAGCGATGTCCGCCAACCGTCCACGTTCGACCATGCTGACATCTCTCAGGGGTGATCCTTCAGGAGAGATCAGAACGAGCGGCACAGGATTCATGGTGTGGGCTGTCCAGACGTCGTTCGTGCCCGGAATGAGCATTTCGTCGGCGTTGCCGTGATCGGCGGTCGCGATGACTGCCCCACCAACGTTGAGGGTGGCGTCGACGATCTGCCCCAGTCCAGCGTCGACGGTCTCGACCGCTTTGACCGCTGAGGCAAAATCCCCGGTATGTCCAACCATATCGCCGTTTGCGTAGTTGATCACCACGAACTGGTATTCGCCGGTCGCGATTGCCTCGGCGGCGATCCTGGTAACTTCAGCTGCGCTCATCTCCGGCTGCAGATCGTACGTTGCGACCTTCGGTGACTGCACCATTTCGCGCGTCTCGCCCGGAAAAGATTCCTCCCTCCCTCCATTGACGAAGTAGGTCACATGCGCGTACTTCTCGGTTTCAGCGATATGGAACTGCTTCATGCCCGCTTCGCTGATAACCCTGGCGAGCGGATACTCTACGTCTTCGGGTGGAAACACGACGTGGACAGGAAGGTGCGATTCGTACCGGGTCATCGTGGCGATGTAGATATATTCGGGCCTTTTGCCACGCTCGAATCCGTCGAAGTCGTCGAGCGCGATGGCGCTGACGAGCTGGCGCATGCGGTCAGCTCGGAAGTTAACGAAGATCACCGCGTCGCCATCGCCAATCCGCGGATCTACGCCCTCCATCACGGAAGGTTCGATGAACTCGTCCGTCGTGCCGGACTCGTAGGATTGCGAAAGTGTGGTGACTGGGTCGGCCGCCGATTGTCCATCTCCGTGAACGATCGCGTTCCAGGCTCGCTCGGTTCTATCCCAGCGCTTGTCCCGATCCATCGCGTAGTACCTGCCAGTGACTGTTCCGACGACGCCAACCTCTAGCTCATCCATATCTTCGAGCAAGGTACGCATGAATTCGACGCCTGAATCCGGTTCGGTATCCCGCCCGTCGGTAATCGCGTGCGCGACAACGTTCTCAACTCCTGAAACCGCGCACAATTCGAGTAGTCCGCGCCAGTGGCGATGATGGGCATGGACTCCACCGTCTCCGATCAGACCGATGAGATGAAGCCTAGTCGCGCGTTCCTGGACATGCTCAATCGCAGAGCGCAGTGCTTCGATCTCAGCGAACGAACCTACCCGAATTGAGCGATCAATTCGGGTAATCGCCTGGAAAACGACGAACCCGGCGCCGATATTCATGTGCCCGACTTCGGAGTTTCCCATCTGCCCCTCCGGCAACCCTACGTCTTCGCCAGAGCAGTTGAGTTGGGTGTTTGGGTACTCTGCGAGATAGGCGTCCATGTTCGGGGTGTTTGCGGCGGCGATCGCATTTCCGGCAGATTCTTCGGCCATTCCCCACCCGTCGAGGATCACTAGCACTACTGGTCCGCTACTCATCTATTCCTCCGATGTTTTTCTAAACCCGGCCGATCGACATCGTGGCGCCGGCCCGCCGTCTCAGTCTGCTGTAGCGATGAACCAGTTCCTTATGCGCGCCTGTTGAGCCGTAGAGTTCGCAAATGTTCATGGCGCGTTGCACATATCTGATCGCAATCTCGAACTCTCTGAGCTGGTGCTCATAGACCTTCGACAGTTCGACGAGTGGGTAGAGCATCTGGTCAACGTTCGCCCATTCGCATTGTCTGAGCCGATTCCAGAGATCGATCGCCTCACTCCACCGTCGGTCACGTTTGTACCTGTTCGCCAGCAATCTCGCCGCTCGAAAGCGGACCTCTGCGTCGACATTCCCGGAATCTACTTCGGGGAGAATGAGCGCCTCTGCCACCTCGCCGTCGCCGGAATTTAACAATTGACAGCCAAAGGAAATCCGGTCGGTGGCGTCCTCGAGCATCAAGAACGGGTCATCCTCTGTCCTCAACAATCGAGCAGCAAGGCGAGCCAGCGAGACAATGTCTATATGGTTGTGGCTGAAAACTGGCTTCAGCGGCCCGGCATCGCGTGAACGAAGGTAATCGAAATAGAGCTGCGGAATCAGGAAACCAGGTATGTCTCCGGTCCGATGCACGTCAAGGACGTTGCGCTCGAGGCTGCCCAGGGAGCAGTCGCGCAATCGATTCCGCCAGACCCGTCTGGATGGCGTCAACAGATCCCAGTGCTGAAGCACGGGGATATCGCGGTACCCGTGCAATATGAATTTATTGCTGAGCAATGGCCAGTCAAAACCACGTCCGTTGAATGTCACGAGCATCGAGAAAGACTGCAACAAACGCTGGAGCTCGCAGAGTAGACTGCCCTCCTCATGGAGATCTCGCAGGAAATGCTGCTCGACCCGAAACCGATCCCCTTCAAAGTATCCCAGCCCGACCAGAAATACGTGCGTGCCCGTGCCCCGATCAAGCCCGGTCGTTTCGGTATCAAGAAACAGCATGTCGCCTGAACCGGCACGGTCTGGCGTACTGGCCAAGACATTGAATGACCTGGCAATACAGCTCGATCGACCTGGCAAATACCCGTCCGTGGGGTCATCCACCCGGCCGTCAACAACGAAATGGCTGCCTCGAGAGGTGGTCAGCTCGTGCCCGGCGGTCACTGCCTCGATAGGAACACCGACGTTGCCGGGTTTCGCTGCAACTTCAGTGGTCGGCTGCATTGCATTAAGACGGTCCCTGATCGAGCGCACGTCGGTTCCCTTCCCTCGCCGTCGGCAATGTAGCATGTATTTTACGGTGAATTGCTGTGTTTACCATGATGTCACTCGAAAATGACACACTCCCGCGTACGTTCGTTGAGTGCTGTCAGTCGGCGTACTCGTACAATTCCGGCTGGATTCTTGTACAGGGACGGGAGATTCACGTGGAGCGGCTACGAGAGCCCTTCGAAACAGGGCGAATTCGTTTTCGACTGCTTGAGGAACGTGATTTCGATGTCGTTTACCGGCAGTTTTCCGATCCAGCGATGTGCCGCTATTTCAGCGAGCCACCGATGGACCGTGACGAAGCCGTCAGCACGATCGAGATGTTCCAGCATCCAGAGCGTGATTCGTACCTCAGATATGGTCTCTTCGAGAGGGGGACGGGCGAGTTCCTCGGAACATGCGGGTATCATCACTGGGACCGGGAACAGAGACAAGTCGAGCTGGGGTACGATATCTGGCGCGACTATTGGAGGAAGGGGTACGCAACCGAAGCACTGGTGCCGCTTCTGGAGATCTGCTTCCGGGTACTGGAAGCTGATCTCGTTTACGTGCTGATCCACAGGGACAACCAAGGATCAATATCTACTGCAAGAAACGCCGGCTTCGAGGATTCGGAGCCCTGTCGTCCACTTGACGAACCCGAGCAAGTGTGCATGAAATTGACCCGAACCGTGTGGGAGCGACTGAATTCCTGACGGCGGGCAACAAGTGATGAATGGAGTACGACACCATGGCTTACAGTGTGACGTTGATTCCCGGAGATGGTATCGGGACTGAAGTTTCCGGCGCCGCTCGTCGGGTGCTTGAATCGACGGGCGTGGAGTTTGACTGGGATATTCAGGAAGCTGGCGTGACTGCGCTGGAGAAGCATGGAGATGTTCTTCCCGAGTCTGTGCTTGACTCAATCAGGAAGAACAACATCGCGCTCAAGGGACCATTGACCACTCCCGTTGGCGGTGGATTCCGAAGCGTCAACGTGGCACTGCGTCACGCGCTGGAGCTCTACGCCAACCTGCGGCCCTCCCGCACCTATGAAGGAGTGCAGAGCACGTTTTCCCATGTCGATCTCGTTGTTGTGCGAGAAAACATGGAAGATCTCTATGCCGGGGTCGAGTTTGCACAAGGTGCCGAAGACACTGCCGAAGTTATTGCCGAGATTAATAAGCGCTCTGAGAAGCCGGTCTCCAAAACGGCAGCACTCAGTATCAAGGCGATCACCCCGGAAAATTCTCGCCGGATTGTCCGATTCGCGTTTGAGTACGCGAGGGATAACGGGCGTAAACTGGTCACGTCGGTGCACAAAGCCAATATCATGAAGCACACTGACGGCCTGTTTCTCGAGATCTCCCAGCAGGTCGCCTCAGAATATCCGGATATCGAGTTCAACGACCGCATCGTCGACAACATGTGCATGCAGCTGATGCAGAAACCCGAGCAGTACGACGTGCTGGTGATGCCGAATCTCTATGGAGATATTGTCAGCGATATGACCTCCGGCATGATCGGCGGCCTCGGGGTCGCCCCCAGCGCGAATATCGGCGAGAAGGGTGCTGTCTTCGAAGCGATTCACGGCAGCGCTCCCTCCCACGCTGGAAAGAACGTGGCCAATCCGACTGCGATGATTCTCAGCAGTGTGATGATGCTTCGTCATTTGCGCGAGTTCGACGCGGCTCAGTCGGTCGAGGACGCGGTTTCCCGGATTATTGCCGAGGGCAAGAACGTCACCTACGACCTTCGAGCTGATCGAGATCAGTCAAAGGCCGCCAAGACTTCGGAAATGGCTGACGCGATCATTGCCGAGATTCGCAAATAACGCCTCGACGTTAATCTGATTGGTGTGAGCCGGCGGGGATTTCAGATCCTCGCTGGCTATTTGCCGGCCCGGTATTTTCACTTTGGCAGTTCGAAAACGCTTTCTGGAAGAAGCTGGACACGCGGTTGCAATAGCCGGGTCGATCATCGAAGTACGCCCCGCAATGACCAATACCTTCGGGATACCAGTACTCTTTTGGCTGTCGAGCGTTCTCCCAGATCTCTTCTGCGTGTTCGAAGGGCACAACTTGATCATCCCTGGAATGAATCTGAAGGACAGGCCGGGGCGAAATCTGATGAACGAGCGTAGATGGGGCGAAATCGTCGTATCGGCGTTGATGACGCCGCTGAAGCATCGGACCTGCGGCAGCGACGATCGGCCCTGGCCAGAGTCCGGTTTTCCGCTTGATATGATGGGCGAGAATGCTTCGCTGGGTAGCGAAGGCGCTGTCTGAAACAACGGCGCCCACACGCTCGTCCGTTGCGGCGAGTACGAGCGCAACCGACCCGCCCATCGAATAGCCGAGCACGCCGATCTGGGCATCTGGTGTCTCTCGAGCGATCCACTCAAGCGCAAGTCGCGCGTCGTCGGTCTCGCGGTGGCCCATCGTTACCATGTCGCCGTTGGAACGTCCCGACCCGCGAAAGTCGATCAGCATCACGGCAAATCCATCGCGATGGAGATTGCTGCCGATACCCAGCATCTCGGCCTTGTGACTTGCGAAACCGGTGAGGCAGAGAATACAGGGAGCGACTGGATCGTCCTGCGGCAGGTACCATACATCGACGAATTCGTCGTCGTTCGCGCTGAGCTGAAACGCTCGATACTTGATGCCGAATTCCCAGGGCGTGAAGGTATAATTTGCCGGTCGGTGGGATCGCCTCGGGCGGGAAATACGCTTTGAAACATAGCTCGCCAACCCGAGTAAGCTGGCCGCAGAAATCGAAGCAACCGCCGCAATGCCTATCCCTGCAGCCCGCAGAAGTCGCCGATCTTCGCGGCTTTTGGAAGTCGCTTGTTTCACATCGTCCAACTGCATGGGTCAGCCTCCTGGCAAGGTTGGATATCTGATCAATCGGATTGCGTAAACGGCACTCGCTCGCCGAAATAATGCCAGCACGCGGTGGTAGAGTGCATCCGTGTCCACCACAAACTGTACGGCGGGATTGCATGTAGCAGGGCAATGCGAATGGCCGAATTTGCCCATGCAATTCAGCTTGACACCGATTTCGCTCAGTTCTATAATTCTTAATTGCGCTTCGCGCCGACGTAGCTCAATTGGCAGAGCAGCTGTTTTGTAAACAGCAGGTTGCGGGTTCGAGTCCCATCGTCGGCTCCACCAGATTCAAGCCTCTCGAGTACTATTTGCATCAAATCGACAGTGGTGTGCATCACCTCGAATACATGGGAACGTAATGTTTCAAAAGAAGGGTTTGGCGAGCTTCAGAACTCCCTGACTCCATGGAACTCTATGCGTAACTCCGGATTTCCTCTCGAGTTCTTCACGGTTGTTGACATACCAGACGTAATTTCGGATTAGCGCATCCTTGTTGGAGTATTTTGGATCGTATCCGAGGACTCGCTCTGCTTTTTCGATTGAGACGAAGGAATCTTTGCCTGCCGTCTCGTAGACCCACGCGTACAGTGGAGAAAGCTTCAGCTTCTCGAGAAGTCTTAGCGTCATGATGACTGGCGAGGCAGGCAAACCGATGATCCGTTTGCCATATCCTGCCTCGTCCAGTACTGCCTGATAGTCGGTTCTGATTGTTCCGAACTCACGAGCACCGATGTTGAAGGTGTCGTTGACATCGGATCGGTCACCGTTTGCGGCAAGATAGATTGCCTCGCACAGATCGTCGACGTCCAGTAGCTGGTAGCGGTTGTCGCCTGAGCCGAGTATCGGGAAATTCTTGCCACTGATTGCCCAGTCATACAGCAGTGCGAAGACCCCGAGTCGCTCGGGGCCAATGAAGGATTTTGGTCGCAGCACCGGAATTGTCAGATCTCCTTGCCGATACTGCTCACAGATAGCCTCCGCCTGGATCTTTGCCTCCCCGTAGGGTCCAACCCCCACCATCTGGTCGGTTTCCAGCAGCGGGTGATGATCTGGAATCCCATAGACGGCGGTCGAAGAGATGTACACGACACGTTCGATGTTGTGAGCCAGTGCGGCATCGAGAACGTTGCGAGTGCCATCTATGGTCGTTGTCAGAATCTCGTGTCGGGTGTAGAGCGGAAGTGCGGCAGCAGCATGAATTACGACGTCCACGTTCTTGCATGCTTCGTCCAGGGCTTGTCTGTCTCGCACGTCCGCTATGACAACGTTAACCTCGTCAAAGACCTCCTCAGAAAATGAATCATCGAGATCATATGAGGTGACAGACTGTCCCTTTGACTGTAAGTATCGGGTCAACCGAACACCGAGAAATCCAGTGCCTCCGGTAATCAAGTAGCGCTGTCCCACAATACCTCCAGATAATAAGGATCCGTCAGAGTCCCGCGACGGTGTCGCAAACCCGGTGGAGTATAGCGTCTGTTGCCGTTGAGCACGAAACAATGTAATCGCTGACAGGCTCATCTAGATTGGTTGGACAATTAGCATGGCAACAACGCGTTTGCTATACTCTCTGAGGTCAACTTCGGGTTGACTACTGCTGCGAGACCAGTACGTTAATTATGGTCTCCGGTGATAGCGCACCGGCAGTAGAATCTGGCTTATGATAGCTGCGATCCGGTGACGTGACCGTGTCTGTCGGCTGAGAAGTTGGAACGTGCGACTATGGATCAATAGTCGGCTCCATGGGGAGTTACCCGAGCGGCCAAAGGGGCCTGGCTGTAAACCAGGTGCGTAATGCTTCGGGGGTTCGAATCCCTCACTCCCCACCGGGCCCGTCAGCCATTGATGGGCCCTTTCATATGCCGACAGGGACCTCGACAACATGGCACGAGTCTTGATGGTGCTGGGGCACAACCTCAACTCAGGTTGAGCAGTCCCGGTTGCGATCTGGAGCATCCGGCCGATCCGAGGCGTAATGGAGGAAAAGCGACGTGGCGAAGAAGCAATTTGAGCGG
>JBBDTL010000036.1:0-1854 GCA_040904465.1 Thermomicrobiaceae bacterium
GGCCCTTCGAATGCCGGCAGCCGCAGCTGATAGCCGTCGAGCGATGGAATCGATACACGAGCCTGAGTCATGTCCTGAGTCTACGCGATGCGACCGTGTTTCCGGCACGATATCCGCGACATGGCGGTCCAAAAGCCCGGGTCGCGATCAGACGCCCGCGAAGACCTTCATGAGCAACTCCCGGACAGGGTCAGTGATTCCGCCGAGGATACTACTTCCGAGCCCGCGTCCAAATAGCAGCAAGAGAATCAAGATCGGAATGCCATATTTTTCCAACGGCGCGAGGACCGGCCGCCAGAACGCTGGCAAGAGCGCCGACAGAATGCGCGATCCGTCGAGCGGCGGCAGCGGGACCATGTTGAATGCGGCGAGGCTGAAGTTGACCAGCATGAAAATCCACAGGAACTGATCCAGCTCGAGCCTGCTTGAGCCTGTGAACGACGAGAAGCGCAAGATGCCGGCGGCAATGGCTCCCAATACGACATTGGAAAGTGGCCCCGCGAAGGAGACCAGGGCCATGCTGCCTTGACGGCCGAATCGTCCGGCCGGCCGCAACCGGAAATCGTTCACCGGCACAGGTTTGCCCCAGGCAATGCCCGGCAGACCGAGCGCGATCAGGAGAAACATCAACGCGCCCATAGGGTCAAAATGCATCGCTGGGTTCAGGCTGATGCGTCCCAGGTGCCGCGCGGTGTCGTCGCCCAACATCCAGGCGGTCCACGCATGCATGAACTCATGGACGGTTATGGCGATGATGAAGGTGACGAGGATCGCGGCAAAATACCGCGGGTCAAAGTCACCGAGCGCGGGCATCAGCGAGTCCCGTCAGAAGGGCGTAGCTAGATCGCCTGGAACTTCGCCGCTCCGCCGGTAGCCTGCTCCGCGCCAGATCCGGGATAGAGATGGCAGGCGACAAAGTGTCCATTGCCTTGATCTGCGAACACCGGGTCCACCTGGCGGCACACCTCCATTGCGTATGGGCAACGGGTGTGGAAATGGCATCCTGAAGGCGGATTTATCGGGCTCGGAACATCGCCGGGCAGAATGATTCGCTCGCGTCGCTTTTCGATGACCGGATCGGGGATCGGTACTGCTGATAGCAGTGCTTTCGTGTATGGGTGCAGTGGGTCGGCGTAGAGCTCGTTACGGTCTGCCATCTCGACGATCTTGCCGAGGTACATCACCGCGACCCGGTCAGAGATGTGCTTGACGACCGACAAATCGTGGGCAATGAACAGATAGGTGAGTCCAAATCGCTCCTGAAGGTCTTCGAGCAGATTGACGATCTGGGCCTGGATCGAGACATCGAGCGCGGAAACTGGCTCGTCGGCGACGATGAATTCGGGGTTGGCGGCAAGCGCGCGTGCAATTCCGATGCGCTGCCGCTGTCCGCCGGAGAACTCGTGGGGATAACGATTGGCGAAGTAAGGATTGAGGCCAACCGTCTCGAGAAGCTCCTGCACTCGCTGGGTGCGGTCCCTCTTGGGGACGAGGTTGTGGATTTGCATCGGTTCGGAAACAATATTCCCAACGGTCATCCGCGGATTCAGTGACGCGTAGGGATCTTGGAAGATCATCTGCAAATGGCGACGCATCTTGCGCATGTCCCCGCCATTCAGCTTGGTCAGATCCTTACCCTTGAAGATCACTTCACCAGCGGTTGGTTTATAGAGCTGAAGAATTGCCCTGCCAGTGGTCGACTTGCCGCAACCGGACTCGCCGACGAGGCCCAGCGTCTCCCCCGGCTTCACATTGAATGAGATGCCGTCCACTGCCTGAACAGCGCCAACCTTGCGCTGAAAGATGATTCCTCGTGTGAGCGGGAAATGCATTACCAGATTGTTGACCGTGAGC
>JBBDTL010000037.1:0-11196 GCA_040904465.1 Thermomicrobiaceae bacterium
TTCTTCATCTGGCCCGCGAAAAAGACCTGCTGCTCTATCCTACCGAAGCCCGTCAGGTTCACACATCACCATTGCCGAAATTCGGTGGCATCGCGATGTTTGTCGCGTTCTGCGGCGGAATTGCGCTGTCGTTCATGCTTCCGGTGGAGCGGTTTCCCGAGGAAATCGAGCGAATCGTGTTGCTTGTAACAGGCGCCGCGATCGTTGCCTCAGTCATGTTGTACGACGACCTGGTCGGGATCGCGCCACTCCCGAAACTGGCATGGCAGGTTCTCGCGGCGGCTGTCGTGATTCTGCCGAGACTTCGAGGCGAAGATCACGGGCTCATCATCGAACAGTTCACCAACCCATTCGGTGGAGTGGTTGAAGTGCCGCTCATTCCCGCGATGGGTATTACTCTCCTCTGGATCGTCGGGATGATGAACACGCTGAACTGGGTAGACGGGCTTGATGGGCTCGCTGCCAGTATCACGTTCATCGCCGCGGCGGTGCTTTTTATCCATACGTTTTTTCGACCGGAAGGCAACCCGCAGTTCACGATTTCGCTGCTCGCCATCGCGCTCGGGGCTGCCGTGCTGGGCTTTCTGCCATACAACTGGAATCCGTCCAGTATTCTGATGGGGGATACCGGGGCGATGTTTCTGGGGTTCGCGCTCGCGGTCATCTCAATAATTGGCGGGGCGAAAATCGCGACTGCCTTGCTTGCTCTCTGGGTCCCGATCGTGGATGTGGCCTGGGTAATTATCTACCGGATGCTTCACGGAAAATCGCCACTCAAGGCGGACCGGGGGCATCTGCATCACCGACTGCTCGATATGGGTTGGACTCAACGGCAGATCGTGGTTGTCTACGCGGGGCTTTCCGCGCTACTTGGTGCCGCATCGCTCATAATTTCATCACCGGAGCTCAAGCTCGTGCTGCTCGTGGCTGCTGGTATTCTGGGTGTGGCAATGCTGGCGTTCCTGGCTCGGAAGGTTGGCCCGCGAATCCAGAGCCGGGCAACCAATGGATGAAGGCTGCCCCCGAAGTGCGCTGTGTAAAATCAGTTAGCGAATTCCGCTACTGGAGCAACAAGTCGAATCGTGGTCCTTCTCCACTTTCCGAGCCACTTGCCCGGTCAATGATCCGTTGGATGAGGTTGATCACCCTTCGGGCCACGAGTATTCCGACGAGTGTTCCACTCAGAATACCGATGCAGGTCCCAAGCAGGAACGGGAGCGTAAATCCCCTGGTTCGTTCGGCCTGAATCATTCTGTCCCCTGGTCTGATGTGGTCTGAGCCAACCCCGGCGATCTCCTACTGGATCACCAGCAACCGGTGGGCATCTGCCCATAGATTCTCGAGACGGTAAAACTCGCGTTGCTCTTCTGTCATGAGGTGAACGAGTACGCCAGGATAGTCCATGACTACCCAGCCACTATCCGGTGGCCCTTCCCGGCGAACTGGTCGCGTTCCTGCGTGGTCGCGGATATCCTGATCCACAGCGTCTGCGGTCGCCCGGAGTTGCCGGACATTATCCACCGACGCAATGACAAAGAAATCTGCGATAGGTGAGAGATGCTGGATATCCAGCACCACGATGTCCGTAGCGAGCTCCTGAGACGCTGTATCCGCTACTCTTCTTGCGAGGTCTGCTGCGTCTATTTCGTCCTCCTCTGCACTGGATGGGATTGGATTGATGCGTCTAATCGTGTAGTGTTGGTCGTCAGGAAGAGTGGGCCTGGCAGGATTCGAACCTGCGACCTTGAGGTTATGAGCCCCTTGCTCTGCCCCTGAGCTACAGGCCCGAATAGGCTATCGTCGATGAATTCTAGTCTATCCAGGGCGGTCGGGCAAACCCGGAGCAACACAACTCCCTGCGACCAAAACGCTCGCAGGGCGAACTGGAGCCGCTACCGCTTTCCTGGCCGCTGAACCATGAGAAAGGAAGCTGCATGGCACAAGTCCGTGGACTCGCGGAAATCGTCCTCCATGTGCGAGACAGGGATAATGCTCTCGCCTTTTATCAGGATCTTCTCGGCTTGACAGTGATCTCTCCGCCGGACTTCCCGGGGCCTGTGTTCCTGAAAGCAGGCGATGGCAACGCGGGTATTCCTCAGATGGTCGTACTGGTTTCGCTGCCAGAGAACGCACCCGAGTTCCAGCCGCCATCGCACCTGCATCACCTGGCGCTGGAGGTGACGTCACGTGATTTCGATTCGTTCCGTGAACGGTTTCTGGCCAACGACATGGACGTGCGTGACGGCGAGCACCCGGTGATTCGATCCCGCACCCTGTATATTGACGACCCCGACGGAAACGAAGTCGAACTGATCTGCGAGGCCGAGGACTAGCTGCGACCTCTGGATTTTTCGTACTCGGCGAGCGTGTCGTCGTCTGGTGGATACACACCGAGTATTGAGTGCCCATCTCTGATCTTGCTCATGATGAACGTTTCTCGTTGTTCCTGCTCATGAGCTTGCTCAGCGACCTGGTCAGCCAGCGCCGCGGGAATCACGATCACACCTTCAGCATCGCCGACGATGACATCACCGGGCAGAACCGTGACTCCGGCGCAAACGATCACGCCGTTGAGTTCGATCGGATGATGAACAGCACTTGACAGATTCGGGTTCTGGGCTCGACTGTAGGTCGGCATCTCGATCTCGGCGACGCCAGGCGTATCGCGGAACGCACCGTCACTCACGATTCCCGCCGCTCCACGTTTCCAGATGCGGGTTGCCAGGATATCGCCCAGCGTTCCGGCAGATGTGTTGTCGCGCGCCTCGATCACGAGCACATCCCCCGGCCCCACACTTTCAACTGCTATGCGCTGGTTGTTGGTGGTATTGTCGAATTCGCCCGTTGGATCGAGATCGGGGCGAGTCGGAACGAACCGCAACGTGAAGGCTCGCCCGACCATCGACATTTCGGGACGAAGCGGATGCAGACCTTCCAGAAACATCCGGTCGTAGCCGAGTTTCCGCAGGACGGAACTGATGGTGGCTGTGCTTGCCTGAGTGAGCAGTTGCTTGGTCGTGTCCGACAGGCGAAATTCCGAGCTGTTGTCAACCATGGTCCTCTGTTCCTTTCCAGTTCAATTCCAAATCACTGGAGGTGACTTAGCATTTCAATGGAGGTTCTGTCAATTTGCGCTGCTATCGGGTCGCGTTATTCGGCCATTCAGTCTATCCTGACACAGTGAGTACGAAGAAACTTGAAAGGTGAATACAGTATGTCCAGTTACAAAGTCGCAGTTATCGCCGGCGATGGCATCGGGAAGGAAGTGATCCCGATAGGCAAGCAGGTCGTTGAAGCCGCGATCAGTGGTGAAGCCGAGATCGAATGGACCGACTTACCTTGGAGCTCGGACCACTATCGAGAACATGGACGGATGATGCCGGAGGACGGCCTCGTTCAGCTACGCAGCTTCGACTCGATCTACCTTGGCGCAGTAGGCGATCCGCCCGATGTTCCCGACCACATTACGCTCTGGGGACTTCTTCTTCCGATTCGCAAACAGTTCGACCTGCATGTCAACGTTCGTCCGATCCGGCTATTTCCCGGAGTCAGGGGACCGCTGCGCGACAAGGGACCCGAGGACATCGACATGCTGTTTATCCGGGAAAACACTGAAGGCGAGTATGCCGGGGTTGGCGGCCGCGTCCATACTGGTACCGAGCACGAAGTGGCGATACAGTCGTCGGTCTTTTCGCGATTCAACGTCGAGCGTGTGGTGCGATACGCATTCGACCAGGCCCAGAACCGGCGTGGACACCTGACCAGCATCACCAAATCAAATGCGATGCAATACGGCATGCCTTTCTGGGATGATGTTGTCAAAGATGTCGCGAAAGACTACCCGAAAGTTGAGGTGTCATCGCTCCTGGTGGACGCCGCGGCCGCGGCAATGATAACCAAGCCCGAGATGTTCGATGTTGCGGTGGGAAGTAACCTGTTCGCAGATATTCTTACTGATCTCGGGGGTGCACTAATGGGGAGTCTTGGACTTCCGCCAAGCGCCAACATTGCTGTTGATCCAACTGTTCCGTCGTTGTTTGAGCCAGTCCACGGCAGCGCGCCTGACATTTCGGGCAAGGGCATCGCCAACCCAATGGGCACCATCTGGGCGGGCGCGATGATGCTTGATCATCTTGGCGAGACGGATGCGGCGAACCGAATCATCTCAGCGCTGGAAGCTGTCTGTGCCGAGGGTTCGACCCTGACGGGCGACCTCGGCGGCAACGCGTCCACTACCGAGGTGGGAAAGGCGGTCATTTCTGCTCTACGAGCGTAGTCGGGCCGGGTTCGGATCCATGAACAGTGGAGGAACTTGGTGAGGAGCGTGATGATGCCTCGTGTGGCAGGTTCGGGTTGGGACAATCAACCGGGGTCATAGCGACCCCGGTTCGAAAGCAGATCTTGGAGAACCTGGATTCAGCCTCGTAAGGTTCAGGCCACAATTCGATCTGCCTAATGCTGAGGTCCGGATCCCGATCCTGAACGGATCTGAATCCGGCGTCTTTGCGCCTGCTCTTCGACCGGAAACGTAATCGTCAGGACCCCGTTTTCCAGTGATGCGTCCGCACGATCAATATCCGCAGAACGCGGGATTGGTATTGACCGCTCAATAACTCCGGTTCTCCGCTCCTGAATGTGCCAGGTTCCCTCCGTTGTCTCGGATCGTTCCGGAACATTTGCCCGGATAGTCAGTACGTTATCGACGACCTGAATATCGATATTGTCGATCTCAATGCCAGGGACAGATGAGGTCACAATGACGGATGTTTCTGATTCATAAACATCGACCGGCATGCTGCGTTCAAGCATCTCCCAGGTTCGACCGCCGATATCGCTTAACAAGCGATCGAGCCGGTCCCGCATTGATTCGAGGTCCTGCTTGCCTATTCGTGGCGACATTGACATGAACGACCTCCTCAGTAGGGATGTTCGATAGCGTAATCAACCAGGAATATCAGCAATTCAAGTGCCCCGACGACGAACGGCGCAAATTATTGCCCCCAGGTCTCCCGGAGAACACGAACCCAGTTACCGTGGGCGATCTTGCTGAGAGCTTCGCTATCGTAGCCCCGCTCTTGCAGCGCCGTCATGAGTTTCGGTAAACCAGTCGCGTCACCCAGCTCGTCCGGCATGATTGCACCATCGAAATCGGATCCGAGTGCTACACAATCGATTCCCATGCGTTCGACCATGTAGTCGACATGATCGACCAGCACTGAGAGCGGCGTATTGCTATCGGCCGCACCGTCCTCCCGGAGGAATCCCACGTGGTAATTCAGCCCTGCTACTCCACGGCTTTCCTTGATCGCATCCATCTGGGCGTCGGTCAGATTGCGGGGTGCGTTCGCGATTGCCCAGGCGTTGGAGTGCGTCGCGACGATTGGCGCATCAGTGATCTTCGCAACATCCCAGAATCCGTTCTCCGTGATGTGCGAGACATCGACGAGTATTCGCCGCGCATTGCACTGCCCCACCAGTTGTTTGCCCTCATCGGTCAGGCCTGGCCCGGTATCGGGTGAACTCGGGAAGACCATCGGGACGCCTTCAGCATATCGATTCTTGCGAAAGTGCGTGAGACCGATCGATTGAACACCGGCGTTGTGGAAGACATCCAGCGCGTATCCGTCCGGGTCAAGCTGATCTGTTCCCTCGAAATGCAGAAGTATCGCGAACACACCAGTATCCAGGCAGTCCTGGAGCTCGCCGGCAGTTCGTACGATCTTGCAGGCGCCATTTGATTCTCGTTCAATACGAAACAAGCGACCAAGGAGCTCCAGAGCGTTCGTCTGGGCGTAATCCATTGCCATCGGTTCGGGCCACCCACCTGTCGGGCCGAACTGTCGTGTCGCACGCTTCAGAGCATCCTCCGGTTCGCCGTCATCGTCATCCGTATCAGCGCTTGTCTCCGGAGCACGGACAAACACTGCAAAGAACCCGCCTCCGAGCCTGCCGTCGCGTGCCCGCGGGAGATCAACGTGGCCGTTATCAGTGCGCTCGAAGAATGATCGTCCGTTCGGGAGCGGGTTAAAGCCGCGACCTGTCAGACTGAGAATAGTGTCGTTGTGCCCGTCGAAAATCGGCGGGAATCCGGAAGATGTCACCAGTTTCGGTCCTTTCATTTGTCTGAACTCGTCCGAAGCAGATCATCGTCCAAGGATGCGGCCCAGTCAACCGCGAGACATGCCAGGTCTTCGATCACAACCCGGTCATGGTCAAAGAGGAGTGACCCTACCAGAAAGGCAGGGCCACTCCTCGTGAACAACTTGCCTGAACGATGAAACGACTAGACCACTCGTCGAGTTCTGGGGTTGGCCAGTTCGTCGAGACCAACCGAGGTTGCAAACAGTCCAACGAACAACATAATAATGACGATGATCGGCGGCAAGAACCACCACCACATACCATGCAGCAACGCCGCGTTGAACTGCACCCAGTAGATCGTCATACCAAGTGTCGGAGAATCCATGGGACCAAGTCCGAGCACTTCAAGTCCGACCGACGCCAGAATCGCCGCTGCCGTAGAGCCGACAAACGTCGCCAGAATATATGGCAGCAGGTTCGGGAGCAGTTCTTTAATGATAACGCCGAGGCCACTCGTACCGGACAGCTTAGCAACCTGGACGTAGGCGCGTTCCTTGATGGAAAGCACCTGAGACCGGATTGTTCGGGTCGGCCAGAGCCAGGAAAGGGAGGCAACGACGATCGCCATCATCGTTACCGACAATCCCCCCTGGACAGAAACTGCGATCAGAATGAGGACGAGCAGGGCCGGAATGGTCAGTCCTACGTCCACAACTCCCCGGATTACGGTGTCCCACACGCCGCCATAGTATGCAGAAACAAGTGCCAGCACCGTACCGAGCGTCACGCCGATCGCCCCGGCCAGAACCCCGATGTAGAGTGTGAGGGGTGTACCGGCGATGATGACGGCCAGCAGATCGCGCCCCTGACGGTCAGTTCCAAACGGATGATCCGCTGTCGGGGATTGATTCGCCGGCGCGGAAAGCGGCCGGTACATCTCAACGTCCCAGAACAGGTAGCCAGATATGGTGAATACCGCCAGGAACCCGATCAGAAACAACCCGACGAGCAGAATCTTGTTACGACGAAGATATCTCCACATTATCGCTGCCCCAGCCTATTGTCGACCATAGGTAATCCGCGGGTCGAGAAACGGGTAAATCAAGTCCAGAATTAGCGTCGCGAGGGTAACCCCAACGACGATTGTGAAGATGATCCCCTGTAGCAGGAAGTAGTCGAACTGCCGAATCGCCTGATAGAGCACGGTACCGATTCCCGGGTAGCTGAAGATGACCTCCACGAGAATCGCACCTGAGAGGATAGTCGAGAGCGCCAGTCCGAGCTGGGTGGTTTGCGGCAGCAACGCGTTGCGGATCGCATAGTGGAAGAAAAGCGTCCGGTTCTTGACGCCCATCGCTTCCGCGTACGTCATATAGTCTTCACCCTGCACCGTTACCATCATTCCTCTCATCCCCAGCGCCCAGAAACCAAGCGAGGATAAGAGAATGGATGCGCCGGGCAGGATCGAGTGTTTGAGAATGTCCAGGGCGTGTGACCAGCTAAATTCAGGGAACTCACCAGCTGTGTACCCACCAAAGAGAGGTAGCCAGTTCAACTGGAAAGCAAACACGTAGATCAACACCAGACCGAGCAGAAAGTACGGGATCGCCGAAAGCGTAAGCAATGGCGGGAAGAGGATGTTCACAATCTTGTTTGCTCGTGGCCAGGCCAGCAGCGCTCCGAGCACAGTGCCGACGGCGAATGCCATGAAGGTCGTAGTGACGAGCAGGCCGACAGTCCAGGGAACAGATTCCCCAAGGATTGCCCATACCGTTCTCGGATAGTTGGCGATCGAGTAGCCGAAATCGAGCCGCGCCATCTGCCCGAGATACGTGAGATATTGATCCCACAGCGGTTTATCGAGTCCGAACTTCTGCTCGTAGTTCGCCACCATCTCTTCCATGCCGGTATGCACGTAGCCACCAGACATTGCCTGCTGAAGCAGCTTCTCACGTACCGGGTCTTGCCCCGATATGCGGGGAAGGAAGAAATTCAGTGTGGCGGCGAGCCAGGTTATTACGACGAACAGGAAAACTCGCCTGACGACATAATCCAATCGCACTGGGTCCCTCAACTCTCGGTAGATTCGGCCGATTTAGCGGGCGCAATTTGCACCCATCTGCCTGGCGAAGCCCTGCTTCACGGAGTCGTCCCGAACTTTGCCGCCATTCGCCTGCGCGATTGGCCCCTCGCGACCGTAAGCAGGTTGCATCCGGGGACGAGCGATCCCGACCAGCAGAGAAATGCCGAGGGAGATTGACCATCCCCCTCGGTCCAGCCTCGTTACTGTGCGGGTTCAAGCTCGTTTAGCACCAGCTGGAATGTCAGGTGCCAGAAGGCTCCATTGACATAGTTGTTCTCTTCAGTTGGCCAACCGGTCCAGTACGTCTGGTTCATCGGAATCCGGTGATACCATTCCTGGATCTGAATATTCGGCAATTCTGGAATCCAGATTTCCATCGCCTGACGGAACAGTTCCATAAGCCGGTCCTGGTCGTCCCGCGAAGTGACAGCCATTTCGTCAACGATCGCGTCATAGTCCTCGTTCACCCAGCGAGTGAAGTTCGTCTGGTGGCCCGCTGGTGAAACGACCGTTGCGCTCTGGAATAGGCGAAGCGTGAAATACGGGTCGCTACTTACGCTACCACCGTGGCCATTGAACCCTGCCTCGTAGTTCCCCTGCTGGATCATGTCTGCCCAGTCCGGTGGGTTGGCGTACTCGGCGTCAAATCCGGCCTGACGCAATTGTTCAGTAACGATTGGTCCGATGTCGTTAAAGATCGTCCAGCCGTTGAGTGTGATCTGGAAGACTTCGCCGTCGCGCTCCCAGAACCCATCGCCATTCTTCTCGAAGCCGGCGGTTTGCATGAGTTCATCACCACGCTCAGGATCGTAGGCGAGGGTATCGTATTCCTCAAGTAGATCTGAAACGTGTTCGACATATGGTTCAAGTCCAGGGTACGAAGGTAGAGGGAGTGGGGAAACACTACCGGCACCAGCGTAGCCAACTTCAATCATCTGATCGCGGTTTATGTAGTGGCTGATTGCCCACCGAACGTCAACTTCGCCAAATGGCTCAACTTCGTGGTTGACGAACAGCGCTGTCGGCCACCAGTCAACATAACCGTACGGCGGCTCGGTACCTGTGTGCGTGATGATACTTGGGTTGTCCTGCATAACTCGCTCGATCGTTAGCGGGCGGAGATCGAGGGAGCAATCAATCTGGTTGGAGATTAGCTGCTGTGCGACACCGGTCTCGTCACCAAATGGCAGATAGACAACTCGTTCCACCTGCGGGAGATCATCTACCAGCCCGGCATCGATCGCCCACCAGGAATCTCTTCGGTCGATGATTTTCTGCTCAGGAGAGGAAAAGACAACTCTCCATGGCCCCGTCGTCACCGGAAGACCTCCGTCAACGTCAAAGCAGGTGAACGTTGTCCAGTCTTCGTTCTCATAAATATGTTTCGGAACGATGTACAGACCGATGTCGTACTTGTAGGTCATGAAGAACATGAACCGGGGGGCCGGAACGGAAAAATCGACAACTACCGTACTTTCATCGGTTGCCTCGGCATTTTCCACAAACTGTTGAACGTCAGTTCCCCACCGTACTTCAGAGCCAATTTCGTTCAGATGATTGATGGTGAAGGCGACGTCTTCCGCGGTGAAGGGTTCGCCGTCACTCCATTCGATCCCGGTTCGCAGGTTGATCGTCAGCTGCGTCGAATCCTCATTGTATTCCCACCCCTCGGCGAGCCAGGGGTGAGTTTCGTCGGCAAATGCGCTGTAGTAGGCGAGTGGCTCATAAAGGATGCCGAGACCGTTCTGGTGGTTCGCGCCGATGGCGTACCCGTTCCAGAGGTCGTGGTCTACGAAACGTCCTTCCTGACCGCCCCATCGAAGGAACAGCGTCCGTTCGCGCGCCACGTCGTCGACGTCTCCAAGATCGACATCGGCGTCGTCTGGTACAGCTTCCTCGTCGTCTTCAGAATCTTCCTCGTCGTCACTCTCATCGGCGTCGCCCGGTTCTTCTTCGCTACCCTCGTCCTCTGTCTCCGGGTCGTCAGCGGCGGCGTCAGCATCTTCATCGTCGACATCGTCTTCACCGCAGGCAGCCAGAAGACCTGCCAGGGTGGGAGCCGCAAGGCCGAGCATCGCTGCCCGTTTGAGCAGGTCCCGACGCCCGATTCGGCCCTGAAGGACGTCGGTGGTCAGTGCATCGATTGCACGGTAGTCCGCCATGGTTTCCAATCCTCCTCATATCAACAGCCGAAAGTCGTATGTCGTAAACGGCCAGTACTGAGTTTCAAGTTCGCTGGAGTTATCGCGGCACGGCGCCACGAATACACCACCGGACTCGCAGTGTTCAGACTCTCCTCCTACTACAAACCATCGAGATTCATTTCGCGCCACAGACTCTTGTATTGTCCCCGTCAGTACTGGAAGTTGGTTGAATGGTACGTATTGCGGGACACACTGTCAATAGTTGTTCTATAGTCAGACATGTGGACGCGAGCATTCGCAACTGAAGCCGGGCGGAATGGAGAATTGCCGATACCTGTTTGCAACTCGGTCATGCTCCAAGTCGACTCCACTGCCGACATCTTGTTTTGCTGCCGACAGATCGCCTGTCGAGTTCTCGGATTTGCGATCATTTCCAGTCCCGCGGAGGTCTGGATCAATCCAATGAACACTAGGATAGTGACGAATCGAATTAGTAACTAGTAAAGAATCCATAGAATATAGTAATGACTGTAATAATCGTTCAGCCGTCCAGGAAGGAATCCATGGGCCGCTCAGAGAATTCAAATCCGGTGGGAAACGCGCGTTGAAGAAATCGTTCACAAAACAAGGCCTCAATTCTGCCGGGGATTGAAATCCAAGGTGATGATCACGTGATTGTCATAGGTACCAAGATCTGTGGTAGAGTCTCGTATTATGGACAGAAATTGCAGATAGCGAGCGCGCTGGGTTCCCCGGCAAGTGCCAGCGCAAAGGGAGATCATCTGGTGGCTGGGAATTGTCGTTAATATCTGGGGCGGATGTTGGGCGCAGTTCGCGCGTTGACGGTAGTCTGAGGCTGTATTATAGTCTGCTCATCTCGAAAGTGCG